>NZ_KV835947.1:0-52231 GCF_001838175.1 Corynebacterium sp. HMSC034A01
CGTTACACCACACTAAGGGACGCAACCCACGCTGCCTCACCTCCGGTGGATAACTCATCCTCGAACTCCGATCCCGACAACCGGTGGTTCACAGGAAGTCCGCACAGCCGATCTGCTCCCGGCGAGTGAACTATTCTGCACCGACCAACGCGGCCCGACATTTCGCGGCGGAATCTGTCAGGCGGCCCCTCGACGCCCAGTTCAGTACAAACGGCCGCCGGAATCTGTCAGGCGGCCGTTTGTGATCTGCTAGTTGAAGAGGCTAGTCCTCGTCGCGCATGTACTTCTCGGCGTCGGCGAGGATGTCGTCGGTGTTGGCGGCGTCCGGGGCATCGGCGGCGACGCGGCGGGAGCTACCGGACGGCTTCTGCTCGGCGGCCGGATCGGAGACGTCTTCCTGGGCGGTCTCGCCCTGCGAACCCTCGCCCTCGCCGGAGCCCGCCTCAAGCTGGCGGTCCGCGTCATCGTCACCGGCACCGGAGCCGGCCTCGAGCTCGCCGGACATGGACGCGCGGATCTGGTCCAGGCGGCTGGCGGCGGCAGCGTCGGTGGAGCCGGACTCGATTTCGGCCATGCGGTCGGTCATGGAGTCCTTCATCAGCTCCTGCTGGCCCAGGGCGTTGGCGTAGCGGCGCTCAATCTTGTCGCGCACACCGTCGAGGGTGGGCACGTTGTCGTCGTTGAACTGGTTCATCGAGTCCATGGTCTTGGCCGTCTGCTCCTGCATGCGGGCCTGGTTGAGCTGGGACTCGAGCTGGGAAACCTGGGAGAGCTGCTCCTTCAGGTTCGCCTCGGACTGCTGCTGCTTCTGCTGCGCTTCCTTGGCGGCGTGGTCGGCGGCGGCGTAGGCCTGCTTGGTCTGCTCGAGCTCCTGCTCCACGGACACCAGCTGGGTGGCGATGACCTCAGCGGCGTTGTTGAACTGCTGGGACTTCTCAGCGTCGCCGGCCGCGTTTGCCTTCTCGGCGGCCTGCAGGGCGGTGCGCGCCTTGTTCTGCAGGTCCTCCTGGGACTTGATCAGGCGATCCATCTTCATCTGCAGCTGGTTGCGGTTGCCGATGATGTTGGCTGCGTGCTCGGAGATTGCCTTGTGCTGTTCCTTCGCAGCTGCGACGGCCTGCTGGATCTGCACCTTCGGGTCTGCGTTCTGGTCGATCTTGGTGTCGAACGACTGCATGAGGTACTTCCAGCCCTTGCTAAACGGGTTCGCCATTGGAGTGTCCTTCCGGTGGTGGGATTCGTCGTGAGGCAAGTGTACGTATGAAAAAAGCGCCCGTCTTGCGGGCGCTGAATACAAAGGCTTACTGCTCGGAGGCGTTCTGCTCCGCAATCTGGCGGCGGACGTCGTCCATGTCCAAGTCCTTGACCTGCTGGACAAGGTCGTCGAACGCGGCCGGCGGCAGTGCGCCAGCGTTCTGGTAGATCAGGATGCCGTCGCGGAACGCCATCAGCGTCGGGATCGCCTGGATCTCCAGGGCGGACGCGAGCTGCTGGTTCGCCTCGGTGTCGAGCTTGGCAAAGGTGACGTCGGTGTGCTTCTCAGAGGCCTTCTCGTACGTCGGCGCAAACTGCTTGCACGGGCCGCACCAGTCTGCCCATGCGTCGACGAAGACGATGCCGTCCTGGGTAACGGTGTCCTGGAAAGTGTCCTCGGTTACATCGATCGTGCTCAAAGTACACTCCTTAAAGCTTTTGGTTATTGTTGTAGAGATTGCAACGGGTACAACCCTAACAATGCCCGAGCTATTCCAGGCCGGGCTGGAACGAGTGGAAATCAGGAGGCGTGCAGCAGCCATGACGAAGACGTACCGGATCTCGGGCCCGAAGGACGAAGTCGCGGTCGATTCGCTCAAAGACGAGCTGTCGCTGGTGGACGGCACCCACGAGGTGGATGTGGACCTCGAGGCCGGGCACCTCACCGTTGTCGGATTCACCTTTGCCGACGAGGATATTGTGCAGGCGGCGAAAAACGCCGGCTACGTTATCGAGATATAAGGAGGACACACCATGGCTGGACGCGAGTTCAACGTTGAGGGCATGACCTGCGGGCACTGCGAGATGAGCGTGCAGGAGGAGATCTCCGAGGTCGCGGGCGTGACCGCTGTGAAGGCGGACCACACCACCGGAACGGTCACTGTCGAGGGGGACGGCTTCTCAACCGACGACATTGCGGCCGCGGTGAAGGAAGCCGGTTACACACTGGCCTAAACCAGGCCTAAGGTGGGGGTTATGACTGAAACCCCCACAGCATTGCAGCACGTCGAGCTGGGCGTGACGGGGATGACCTGCTCGTCGTGCTCTTCGCGCGTGCAGCGCAAATTGAACAAGCTCGACGGCGTGGACGCCACGGTGAACTACTCCACCGAAACCGCCGCCGTCGAATTCGATCCGGCGAAGACGTCGTCGCAATTGCTTATCGACGAAGTGCGCTCCGCCGGGTACGACGCGTTTGAAATGACTGATGACGCGGTCGGGGGTGAAGCGGCGGCCAAGGGGGCGTCGACAAGCGAGAAGCTCGAGGATGCCCGCCTGGAGGAAGCCGAAAAGCTGAAACGCACCACGATTTGGGCGGCGCTGGTGTCGCTGCCGGTGATGCTGGTGAGCATGGTGCCGGCGCTGCAGTTCACCAACTGGCAGTGGGCGGCGTTCGCGGCGGCGACGCTGGTGTTTTTCGCCGCGGGCAGCGTGTTTCACCGCGCGACCTGGGTGAACCTGAAGCACGGCGCGGCGACGATGGACACGCTGATCACGCTGGGCACGTCCGCGGCGTACCTGTGGTCCGTGTGGGCGCTGTTTTTCGGCAACGCGGGCGAGCCGGGGATGGTCATGGAGATGTCCATCTTCCCGTCGCACGCCGGCATGGACGAGATCTACCTCGAGTCCGTGTGCGTGGTGATTACGTTCCTGCTGCTAGGCAGGTGGTTTGAAACGCGGGCGAAGGGGCAGTCCTCGGAGGCGCTGCGCGAGCTTTTGGACATGGGCGCCAAGGACGCCGCCGTGATCCGGGGCGGCAAGGAAGTGCGCGTGCCGATTGCCCAGGTGGCGGTTGGCGACAGGTTCATCGTGCGCCCGGGCGAAAAGATCGCCACGGACGGTCGCGTGGTGTCCGGGCACTCGGCGGTGGACGAATCGATGCTCACCGGCGAGTCCGTGCCCGTGGAGGTCTCGGAAGGCTCCGCGGTCACCGGCGCGACGCTGAACACCTCCGGGCGCCTGGTGGTGGAGGCCACCCGTGTCGGCGCCGAGACCACGCTCGCGCAGATGGGCAAGTTGGTGCGCGACGCCCAGGCCGGCAAGGCGCCGGTGGAGCGGCTGGTGGACAAGATCTCGCAGGTCTTCGTACCGGTTGTGGTGCTGGTTGCGCTGGTGACGCTGGCCGGGCACCTGCTGGTCGGCCACAGCGTTGCCCACGCGTTTACCGCGGCGGTGGCGGTGCTGATCATCGCCTGCCCGTGCGCGCTGGGCCTTGCCACCCCGACCGCGATCCTGGTGGGCACCGGCCGCGGCGCCCAGCTGGGGCTGTTGATCAAGGGCCCTGAGGTGCTCGAATCCACCCGCCAGGTGGACACGGTGGTCATGGACAAAACCGGCACGATCACCTCGGGCGAAATGGGGGTTGCGGACGTAGTCGCAGCTGACGGCTTCTCCGCCGACGAGGTGCTGCGCCTCGCCGCCGGCGTGGAGGCCGGCTCCGAGCACCCGATCGCCCGCGCGATCGTGGAGGAGGTCAGCGAGGTGCCGGCCTCGGAGAACTTCCAGAATGAGGTGGGCAAGGGAGCGTCCGCGCGTATCGACGGCCGCTCGGTCCGCGTCGGCCGCCCGTCCGTGCCGCTTGGCAGGCTGGCCAGCGCCTTCGAGGACGCTGAGCGCGCCGGGGCAACACCGGTGGCGGTTGAGGTGGACGGCGCCCTGGCCGGGCTCGTGGCTGTGCGCGACACCGTGAAGGCGGATTCCGCCGACGCCGTGGCGCAGCTGCGGGAGCTGGGGCTGACACCTCACCTGCTCACTGGCGACAACGCCGGCGCAGCCCAGGCCGTCGCGGCGGAGGTGGGCATCGACCCGGCCAACGTCACCGCAGGAGTCCTGCCAGAGGACAAGGTGGAGGTGGTCAAGCGCCTGCAGGCCGAGGGCAAGCGCGTGGCCATGGTCGGCGACGGGGTCAACGACGCCGCCGCACTCGCCCAGGCGGACCTGGGCTTGGCCATGGGCGCGGGCACGGACGTGGCCATCGAGGCCGCGGACATCGCGCTGATGCGCAACTCGCTGACCTCCGCGGCGGACGCCATCAGGTTGTCGCGCAAGACCCTGAAGACGATCAAGGGCAACCTGTTCTGGGCGTTCGCCTACAACGTCATCCTCATCCCGGTGGCCGCGCTGGGCTTCCTCAATCCGATGCTCGCCGGCATCGCGATGGCGTTCAGCTCGGTGTTCGTGGTGTCGAACTCGCTGCGGCTGCGGGCGTTTAACTCTGTGTCGTCGGGCGCAGGTGAATAAAAACTGTCAACGCGCGGAAGAGCGCGTCCTACACTCCCCGCATGAACTCTTCTGCGCAGCTCACTCGTACTGAGCGCCTGGACCGCCTGCCGGTCACCCCGAAGCACAAGCGCCTGCTGGTCGGCTCCGGCATCGGCTGGGCCCTCGACGCGATGGATATCGGCCTGGTGTCCTTCATCCTCGCCGCGCTGGCAGTGCAGTGGAACTTGAACAACACCACGACCGGCTGGATCGCCTCGATCGGATTCGTCGGCATGGCCATCGGCGCAAGTTTGGGTGGCCTGCTCGCCGACAAGATCGGCCGCCGCCAAGTCTTCGCCGCAACACTTCTGCTCTACGGGCTGGCCACGGGCGCCTCAGCACTAGCGTGGTCCGTGGCGTCGCTGATGGTGTTCCGCTTCCTGGTGGGCCTCGGCCTCGGCGCGGAGCTGCCGGTAGCCTCCACACTGGTCAGCGAGTTTTCCCCGCGCAAGGTGCGGGGCCGCATGGTCGTGCTCCTGGAGGCGTTTTGGGCCGTGGGCTGGATCATGGCCGCCGTCATCGGCACTTTCGTGGTGGCGCAGAGCGACAACGGCTGGCGCTGGGGCTTCGCGCTCGGCGCGGTGCCCGCACTGTACGCCATCTACGTACGCATGGGGCTGCCGGAATCCGTGCGCTTCCTCGAATCAGTGGGCCGGCACGACGAGGCCGAACAGATCGTCCGCGAGTTCGAGGCCGAGGCCGACCCCGCGCAGTACGACACTGCCGCGCCAGCCCAGGAACACCCCGTCGATGGCGGCATCTGGGGCCCGGCGCTGCGCGGGCGCACCGCCGCATTTTGGACGATCTGGTTCTGCGTGTCGCTGTCCTACTACGGCGCGTTTATCTGGATCCCGTCCCTGCTGGTGGAGCAGGGTTTTTCGCTGGTGCGCTCGTTCACGTTCACGCTGATCATCACCCTCGCACAGCTGCCCGGTTACGCAGCAGCCGCCTGGCTCATCGAACGGTGGGGCCGCCGCGTCACCCTCGCGACCTTCCTCGCAGGCTCGGCGCTCGCAGCGTTCGCATACGGCATGGCCAGCACCGAGTGGCAGATCATCGCCGCGGGCTGCCTGCTCAGCTTCTTCAACCTCGGAGCCTGGGGCGCGCTGTACGCGATCGGCCCGGAGCTCTACCCCACCGCCATTCGCGCCACCGGAACGGGCGCGGGCGCGGCGTTCGGGCGCATCGGCTCAATTCTCGCGCCGCTTGTGGTTCCGCCGGTGCTCGCCTTCGGCGGCTCGACGGCGGTGTTCGGCGTGTTCGCCGCCGCCTTCGCGCTGGCCTGCGCGGCGGCGTTTACGCTGCCTGAGCAGCGTGGGGTGGCGATTGCGTAGTTCAGGCGGAGCCCGTCGCTAAGCAAAGAAGCGCGTGATGCGCGACAGCAGCGACTTGTCCTCCGTCGCCTTGTCGATCTCCTCGATGTTGCGCGGCAGGTTGAGCAGGAGCGTGTTCTCCCCCGTCTTGGCGACGGTAATGCTCGGGTCGAGCTTGGCCACCGTGCTCGCGCAGGCGGCGGGGCCGTTCATGGAACGCACGGTCATGGCTTTCTCCTTTGCAGCTTTTGCGTTGTGCTGTTGAAGCATAAACGCGTTTCCGCAGCGTGTCACCGTTGGAAAGCCATGCCTAACTGTTCATAGGGCAGGTTAACTAGCCGTGCGCCATGTTGACGAAGCGCGAGTAGTGCAGCTGGTGCGCCACCGGAATGGTGTCGATCGGGCCGCCGCGGTGCTTCGCCACGATGATGTCGGCCTCGCCCGCGCGCTCGTCGTCGCGGTCCTGCGAGTCCGGGCGGTAGAGCAGAAACACCATGTCGGCGTCCTGCTCCAGCGAGCCTGACTCACGCAGGTCAGCCAGCTGCGGGCGCTTGTCGGTGCGGGCCTCCGGGCCACGGTTGAGCTGAGAGATGGCGATCACCGGCACCTCGAGCTCTTTGGCGAGCAGCTTCAGGTGGCGGGAGAACTCCGAGACCTCCTGCTGGCGCGACTCGACCTTCTTGCCGGAGCTCATCAGCTGCAGGTAGTCCACCACAATCAGGTCCAGGCCGTGCTGCTGCTTCAGGCGGCGCGCCTTGGAGCGGATTTCCATCATGGTGAGGTTCGGCGAGTCGTCGATAAACAGCGGCGCGTCCTGAATCTCGGTGAGGCGGTGGGTGAGCTTCTCCCAATCACGCTCCTCCATCTGGCCCGAGCGCATCGCCGAGAGCTTGATCTCCGTCTCCGCGGACAGCATGCGCATGATGATCTCGGAGGCGCTCATCTCCAGCGAGAAGATCACGGACGTCTTGTTCTGGTGGATCGAGCACGAGCGCATGAAGTCCAGCGCGAGCGTGGATTTACCCACACCGGGACGCGCCGCGATGATGATCATTTGGCCAGCGTGCAGGCCGTTGGTGAGCTTGTCCAGGTCGATGAACCCGGTGGGCACGCCCGCCTCGAGCGCGCCGCCGGAGGCGATCATGGTCAGCTCGTCAATAGTGGGCTTGAGCAGTTCCGACAGCGGGCGGTAGTCCTCGCCCGACTGGTTGCGGGTGATGTTGAAGACCTTCTGCTGGGCGTGGTCGACGATCGCGTCGACCTCCATGCCCTCCTCGCCCTCGTAGCCGAGCTGCACCACCTGCGTGCCGGCGTTGACCAGCTGGCGCAGGATAGACTTTTCCTCGACGATCTCCGCGTAGTAGCGCGCGTTCGCCGCCGTGGGGACTTCGGAGATCAGCGTGTGCAGGTACGGCGCGCCGCCGACGCGCTCGAGCGCGTTGATGCGGTCCAGCCGCCCCGCGACAATGAGCACGTCGACGTTGCTGCCCTGCGCGAACAGGTCCAGGATGGCCTGGTAGATCAGCTGGTGCGCCGGGAAGTAGAAGTCGTCCGGGCGCAGGCTTTCCGCCACATCCAAGATGACATCCGGGTTGAGCAGCATCGCGCCGATGACGGAGCGCTCCGCCAGCTCGTCGTGCGGCGGGGTGCGGTATTCCTGCAGCTCGTTGCTGCCACGGTTGAAGTTGGAGTAGCGGTTGCTTTTCGACGAGCTGCCGCCCCGCCCGCCGCGCCCCTTCGAGCTGCCATTGTTGCCTTGGAACGCCTCAAAGTCGAAGTCGCTGAAGTCCCCGAAATCCGTGGCTGGCTCTGGCGGCGGCACGTAGTCGTCGAAGCTGTCGTCTGCACCCATGGTTTCCCCTTTCGCTGTGTGTATGAGACTACCCCGTAACGCAAACCGCAAACCGAGTTATCCACAGGGGCTGTGAACAATTGGGAAATGTGCGGGTGAGTTTTCCACAGGGGCGAGGTTTGCGGTGTGGAATTTGTGTGAATTCAGCTTCTTGAGCCCCTAGACAAGAACCCGTTACCCCTGGTTAGGCTGTATATTTTCACACCAGTAGATAGTGACGATATAGGTGGATAACTCGGTTGACCACGGCGTTTGACAACCACGAAATGTCCACTCGAGTGGACAACCTAGCCCCTACCCAGGCTGTATAACTGACCACTTATCCACACTGCTTTACGTCTTCCGTCAGCACGCCTCCAGAGCACTTTCCTATGCTCTTCACCGTGTCTCCTCGAAGCATTCTCTGGGCGTATCTCGCTTCCGTGGTAGCCGTGCCGGCCGCGTTTGTCGCGGGGATCGGACTCGCCGGTGACAGGCTCACCCACGCCACAACATGTCTCATCGGGATCGGCGTTGTCGTTCTGACAAGCGTGGGCTCTGTCGGCTGGGCGGCCGCATACACCCGCGCAACCCGCGCGCAGCGCGGTACCACCGTGGCCGTCTGGATCGCCACTGCCTGCCTACTTGTGGGCCTGGGCTCCACCGGCCACGTCTTTTGGGAGGAGTACCAGGCGGGCATGTCGCTGCCGGTCATCAACCTGTTTCTGTACCTCATCCCTCTCGGCTTACTCATCCTGCTCGGCTCGGCCGTTGCGCAGACAGCAGCGAGGACGTCACGCGCGCGAGGCGAACGTCAGCGGTAGCACCTCCACACCGAATCGCTCGGCGATATCGGCTGCGGCAACGGTGACCGACCAGCCGGAATCCACCTCGCCGGCAAGCAGCAACACCGGGCCCTCGCCCACGTCGAGCCCCGAGTAGTCGAAGTACCGGTCCAGCGCATTGACGCGGAAGGCGGAGTTACGCGCCTGAACCTCGGTCTCCCCGGCGCGCACTGCCCCGCCGTAGGACATCTGTCCGACGCGGGCGAGCGCCTCCGCGGTGGAGGCGACCATCTCCGCCCTCGCCGGATCCGCCGACCCGAGCGCGATCACCGTCGCAGGGCGTGTGTCCCAGTCCCAGTCCGCCAGCACCGCCACGAAGCGGGTGAGCCACTGGTCGTCGCGCCAGTTCGTGGCGGGACGGTAGGCGTTGTCGCGCAGAAGCTGAGCCAGGGCGGGGCCGCGGGCGACGTCGTTGAGTCGGCCGAGCGCCTTGCCCGCCTGAACGCCCTTGATTTTGCCGCGTCGGGCGGAGCCCGTCGGCCACATCTTGCGCTGGCTGAGTGGCACACCGGGGGCTTTCAGGCGGGCGTCTATGCGCTCGGCGAGCGCCGGATCCACGTCCGTGGGTAGGTGGTTGCCTGTGCAGTTGTCGCAGCGCCCGCAGCGCTCCCCCTGCCCGATCGTTGGATCGTCCAGCTCGCTGCGCAAAAACACCATGCGGCAGGCGTCCGTGGTCTCGTAGGCCAGCATGAGGTTCTGTTCGCGCCCGCGGGCGTCCGCCAGGCCGTCGTAGCGCTTGTGGTCATAGGCCCAGGGCTCGCCAGTGACAACCCAGCCGCCTTTGACGCGGCGCACCGCGCCGTCGACGTCGAGCACCTTCAGCGCCTGATCGATGCGCGAGCGCGACAAATCCACGGCGTTTTCCAGCTTCGGGGTGGACACCGGCTCCTCACCGAGCGCCCCCAGCAGCTGCTTAACCACTGGCTCCTCCGGCATGGACACGGACGCGAAGTACTCCCACACGCGCTGGTCTTCCGGGCCGGGCAACAGCACCACCTCGGCGTGGTCGGTGGCGCGCCCGGCGCGGCCGATCTGCTGGTAGTAGCTCACCGGCGAGCTCGGCGCGCCTAGGTGCACCACGAAACCGAGGTCCGGCTTGTCAAACCCCATGCCGAGCGCCGAGGTGGCCACCAGGGCTTTCAACTCGTTGTTAATCAGCGCCTGCTCGAGGCGCTCGCGTTCCTCCGCCTCGGTACGGCCGGTGTAGGCGGCCACGTTCCAACCGGCGGTCTCCAGCGCCTCCGCCAGGTCGTGCGCGGCGGCCACGGTGAGGCAGTAAATGATGCCGGAGCCTTCCACCTGCGCCAGGTACTGCGCGATCCAAGCGGCGCGCTGGGTGGGGTCGCTCAAACGCACCACGTTCAGTGACAGGGATTCGCGGTCCAGCCCGCCGCGGAGCACGCCGGTGCCCTCCCCGAGCTGAGCGACCACGTCGGCCACCACGCGGTCGTTCGCCGTCGCGGTGGTGGCGAGGACGGGGGTGTTCGCCGGCAGGTCGCTGATGAGCAACGCAATGCGCCGGTAATCCGGCCTGAAATCGTGCCCCCAGTCGGAGATGCAGTGGGCCTCGTCCACAACCAGCATGCCCACGGACCGCGCGAGCTGCGGCAGCACCTCCTCGCGGAAACCCGGGGCGTTGAGGCGTTCCGGGCTGATCAGGAGCAGGTCCAGGTCGTCGACGCCCGCCTGGATCTCCTCCCACTGCGTCATGTTTGCGGAGTTGATCGTGGCCGCCCGGATGCCGGCGCGTGCGGCCGCTTCGACCTGGTTGCGCATCAGCGCGAGCAGGGGCGAGACGATGATGGATGGGCCTTCGCCCGCCTCGCGCAACAGCTTCGCGGCGATGAAGTACACCGCCGATTTCCCCCAACCCGTGCGTTGCACCACCAGCATGCGTTTGCGCTGGTTGACAAGGGAATCGATGGCCGTCCACTGGTCGTCGCGCAGCGAGGCGAGGGGCCCCGCGATGCCCTTGAGAAGTTCGTCCGCTTGTTCGCGTGTCGCTGTCATGGCGCACACCGTATAACACCACCCCGACACGAACGTTCGAACGCTACACTAGCTCCCCTTCCGCCCAGTCCGCCATGTACTCCGCGATCCCGTGCGGATCCGCCAGGAAGTCGCGCATGGCCCGGAACGCGAGGGTGTCCTCCACCATCAGGTGGCGCTCCATGCCGTGCTCGCTGATCTCTATTATCTCCGCAACCGGTATCCCCAGCCCGGCAGTCAGGGAGGCCACCCATCAACCTGTCCGAGGAGTTACGGGGCAAACTCCTCCAGCTCGTCACCCGCAGTCTCGGGCCGGCCTGGGTGGGCATCAACCGCTTAAGCGGCAAAGCGCAGTGTTTTTGGCTGATTGAACCTGTCTACGCGGACAAGGACGGGAAATCGCCCAACACGGCGCTTCTGGCGGCGACAAGCCGGACCCTGGGCGGGTTTTTGGACCACGACCCGAACTTCGCCCACCGGTTCAGCCGCAGCCCCTTCTACACGGGTGATAGCCCAGATCGCTATATCTGGTACCGGCAGCATCACCGTATTGACCGGTTGTCCGACTTCATCAGGGAGGTGCGCGAGGTAGCCGACGAGCCCCAACACGTCTCCCCCGCCAGGAGTTCTCCAGGGGAGCCCGGGCGGGGCCGCCCGGGTGTTACTCGATACCCACCCGGGCGTTACCCGATACTCACCACACCGTTACTAAACACGTGGTCTAAACACTCGGACGTCTGCCTACCGGACGTTGAAAGGGATGGAAGCGATGCATTCATTACGGAAAGGCCAGGGCACGATGTTTGCCTACGGGCACCCGAACCCAGACGCGGTGATCGTCAGCCGGATATTCGAGACAGCTTAAGCACCCCGGAGCAAGGACAACTAATGTCTTGAGGTTGGGCTTTTCGACCCTAGCCCAACTTTGCAACAGCACCCACTGCACTACCGAGGCCCCGGCAGTACCGTGTATGTGCGAACACGTCAGCTGCTCAGCAACAATGTCTCGCCGATCTCGTCGAGGGCGAGGGTTGTGGCTCCGACGAGGAAGAGCGCGTGATCTTGCTCGCGATCAAAGCCGATCCAGCTCGAGAATCCTCCGGTACGTCCGTTATGCCAGGTGATGGTTTGTCCCTCGATTCGAGAGGTCATCCATCCCGCGCCCACGCGGTCTGCCCCGTCAGTCGAGAAGGCAGCGACTGGGTTAAGAGCGGCGGCGCCCGGTGCGAGACCGGTCAACAGCGCCCGCGCAACTTTCGCCATGCTCTTCACGTCAGTTCGAATACCACCGGCAGGCGCATATTGCAGATCGGTCCATGCCTGCTGCGGCCGCCCGTTTTTGTCTTTGCCCTGTACGGCTTGCTCATCCAGTGCCGCTTGGCCCTCTGCTGGTATGTAGAAGCGTCCCAGCTCGAGGGGTCTCGCAATGCGCTCCCGCAGCAGTTCGGCATAGTCCATTCCGGCAGCGGCAGCGAGCGCGTGGCCGAGGGCCGCAAACCCCAGATTTGAGTAAGCAGGCTCCTTCGCTCCGATCGGCACACGGCGCAGATCTTCAACAAGGTGGACGAGGGTCCTCCCGTCGAAGGGATTCCTTGCCTGGATCGTCCTGATGATGATGCGAGCTATATCTGTCATCCCCATCGGTTGTGCTGGCAGGCCTGACCTGTGCTGGGACAACTCTTCTAACGTGATGCCTGCCGCGCCGAAGCCCTGCAGCTCGAACAGTTCACCGAGCGTCGTTGTCGGAAGAACCTCTTCGCGTTCGATGGCATCGAGATAGAGCATCCCCGTGATGCCCTTATTGATTGATCCAATTTCAAATGTCGCGGCCAGCGGGGCGCCGACGGTCGCGATTCGAGAACCGCTCCGTGTCACCGAAGCGATCCCCAGGGCGTGGACGCCTCTGGTGGGCAGAAGCTCCAGCACTTGTGCGGCGAGGGCGTCGTCACCATAAACAGTCTGAAGCGGCGAGCTTGAGCACTTCCTCGGCGCTTCAGACTGTTTGCGGTGCTCATGCAAGAGGTGACCGACGGTGCCCGTGCTCACGCCCATTTCGTCGGCTATCTCTCGGTAGGACTTGCCCTCGGCTCGGAGGGCGGCCGCGCGCTCCCTGCGAGCGGCCTCTCGCTCGATCACCGCACTGCGCGGTTCTGCTCGTAGGCGCCGGACGTTTCGCGCGGACATGCCCAGCAGCTCCGCTGCCTCGGCGGCGGTAAGTGGCCGGCCATTCTTGTCGAAGCGTGGCCGGGAGTCCCGAGCACTCATCCGAATACCTCCGTTATCTGGGCCTCGCGCGCCTGTCGGCGCTTCTCGCCCGACTTGATCCCGCCTATTCTACCCCGTTTTGCTTGGTACTCGGACTTGCTAATGAAGTTCCTGCGAGTCCAACGTGCGATGGATGACGCCGTGGACTGCACCTCGGAGAACGGCAATGGCCCCCCGAGGGCATCGTCAAAGGAACGGTGCACTTGGTGGCAGTGCTGAACGACGATCCGGTGCCAATCGTCCATCGGTATAGCGGGATCATGTAGGCCATAGACCTCCCGATGCGCAGCATCAAACATCGCGCAGTTGCGACCTAGACCGCTGGATCGTTCCCAACTCGCGCAGTCCGTACGCGCGATCTGTACCCCAGATAACGTCAGCATCTTCGTGCAGAGGGTTCCGGGTCAACAGTCCGGTGTACGCCGGGTCTCCGTCGAGGGACCGGCGCAGCCCCTCAGTCACTCGGGCGAGATAACGCAGCGGATCGACTCGACCAGCGTCCGTCCGGCAGACCGGGGCGTTGAGCCACCACCCGACGTGCCCGTGCCCCTTGTTGCCCTCCACGACCCAAGACGGCATTGGGTGTTCGCTTGGGCGCTCAAAGGCCCTCAGAACGGTGTCTGGCCGGTCTACGTCGATCACTACGGAGCTACGAGGGCGCGCGGGCTGGATTCGACGTACTGTCGTGTGAGAGCGCGTTCCCGGCGCTCACGCCACACGCCCAGATCGAGGTCATCGGTCGCAAGCGGATACCGAGACAAGTAACGCTCACGCCATTGGTCGGGCGGGTGCTGTTGCAAAGTTGGGGCAGTAGGAAGATTGACGTGAAATAATCACGGCCATGGGCATCTTCTCCGGTCGTCACTTCCCCCGTGACATCATCCTGGGGGCGGTGCGGTGGTACTGCCGCTACGGCGTGAGCTACCGCGACCTCGAAGAGATGATGACCGAGCGAGGTGTGCCAGTCGATCACACCACGATCTACCGCTGGGTGCAGAAATACGCCCCTGATCTGGATAAGCACACTCGGTGGTACCGGCAGGTGCCCGACTGGCAGGCCCGGTCCTGGCGGGTGGATGAGACCTATATTCGGGTCGGCGGCACGTGGTGCTATCTCTACCGGGCTATTACCGCCGGTGGGCAGACCTTAGACTTCTACCTCTCACCAAAACAGAATGTGGCTGCGGCCAAGCGTTTCCTGGCCAAGACCCTGCGATCGACTACGACAGCCGGGTCCCCGCGGGTAATTAATACAGATAAGGCACCCTCCCTGGCCAAGGCGATCTCCGAGCTGAAGGCGGAGGGAATCTGCCCTCAGACGGTGGAGCACCGTCAGGTGAAATACCTGAACAACGTTCTCGAGGGAGATCATGGCCGGTTGAAACGAATCCTGGGACCGAAGGGGGCGTTCAAAAATCGGACGTCTGCCTACCGGACGTTGAAAGGGATGGAAGCGATGCATTCATTACGGAAAGGCCAGGGCACGATGTTTGCTTATGGGCACCCCAATCCGGACGCGGTGATCGTCAACCGGGTCTTCGAGACGGCCTGAGAACGCCGGCACGCAGCGGCCATCAGGAGATGAGAAACTGGGTCGTCTCGGTTCTCCGCCCAACTTTGCAACAGCACCCACGATGCTCTGGATCGTGAGGTGGATAAGGCAATGGGGGCTGGGCGAAAGCTCACCACGGAGCGCCAACGCCAAGAGATTCTGTTTGACAACTATGCGCGTCTTATAAAAGGTTAATCATCTAGTTTGACGGGGATTTAAATGAGACGCTCGGGGGGGGGTTATACATAGATAGCGGATAGGCAATACGGTGATTGAAGGTCCTTCTACACTTGTCTTAAAATCGAGATCCACCAGTCGGTGAGTGTCTGCCTCTTCGGCTAAAGGGCGAAGGATTTCATCTAGAGCTTCCACCTGCAGTCGGCTAAGCAGTTTGTTTCTCTCCAGGATTGGGACATTCTCTCGAATAGGGGAAACGACTTTGCCCAGAACGGAAAATCTTCCATCTAGTAGCCGATCAAAATCTTTGGATTTGAAATACTCCTTTTCGCAGACGGTAACAGCAGTCAGCGAGTGTTGGCCCGTCCCGATTAAGGCATAGAATTCTTTAGTTTCGGAACCACGGAAATCCATCCTTATAGCAGAGGTAATGGCTGCTGCAAGTGCCGCCTGGTTCTCCGCCCTAGCGTCATAGATTTCTCTGATACCGCTGATTTTCTCTACTGGGATCAGGGTATCTGCATTAGAAGCTTGCTCTCTAAGGGTGTCTATCTTTTCAAGCCCTTTGGAGCGGTGGATATATCGAGTTATAGCCGCAGTTAACTCAGGGGTAAGGATATCGAGGATGGCGTTAGCCTCGTTAGCTTCAAAGCTAGCCTCAAATTCAATAAAATCTCCCACTTGGAGTTCCGAGGCGCTTTCTGAGTTTTCTACCCGAGTTATTAGCTCCTGCCGTCGAAGTTCGGATCGGGCTTGGTCTAGAAAAAATTCTTGGGAATAAACGAATTTTTGGTGGCGGGTTGTAGCGACTTCCTCACTATTTGATTGAGAGTGTGTATAGCTCCCTTGTGCACCGAGGTTGGTTAACCAGGGAAACACGTTAGCTTTTGCGGCAATTGCGGCCTGTTTCTCGGATCCGTCGTCTTTCCCCGTGGTCGAATTGTTTTCGAACTCGGTAGCTTCCAGTAGCCCTGCTTTGTAAATCTCTTGGATGATGCCAGAGACGAAATCTGCGTTTTGGTAAATGACCACAGTTGGGAGGGAGGGGGTGGGATGTGGGGGATGACTATCCATGCACTAGTCCTATCACATGGGAAGGCCTGCTTTTTAGAAACGGAGTGAGGGCAGAAACCGTTCCCTAATTCACTCGCCCCTGGGGTCTGACAATGAAGATCATCAGGCTTGTCAAAATGTCTTACTGCGTACACCCTAAATAGACAGCTTTGAATTACAACTTCTCCCTGTTCGGTAGGGTTAGAGCAAGTCTAACAGAACAGAACCGTTACTACCTTTAGAGTTCGACGAACACCAGGACGTCGTTGTGGGGCAGAAAGCCGGTTACGCTCGGGTGAGTTCTTTGGAGCAGAACCTGGATCGCCAACTCGATCAACTCCGTGCGGCGGGGGGCTCGCAGATATATTAGGAGAAGATCAGTGGCTCCACCCGGCACCGTCACCAGTTGGAGGAGGTGTACTCGGAACAAGGGGGCATGGCCCACAGTGCCATGTGGATACACGCGCAGCAGGTTGGGTGCGTTTGGCCAAGGGGGACGTTTGGCGAGCTCGAGAACGTCGCAAGAAAGCCCGGATGAAAGCCCACGGTGTCTACGAAGTCCGCATGAAGGTACTCGCCGATGCCGGGGACCCAGGCCCGGCATCGGGTGGCCGGAGGTGTGTCGCGAACCCGCCGGTATCCGGGTTCACCTTCGGCACCGGGCCGCAGGGGCGAGAGGTGCGCGCGCCGTCCTTGCACACGATCTGCCCTGACTTGACTGCAGGCACCGGGTGGTAGCCCGCCACTGAGCGAGTGGGGTTGATGCGCTGGACCGCATCCGACAGCGGATTCACCGAACCGACGATCGGCAGATCCACCGCGCCGCCGCTGCGTTGTTGACGCTGACGGCGAGGGGGACCCCGAGTCCCGCAGGCCGCCGGAGATCTTCGTGCGGTTATCCGCCGCGTACACCGCCACCGAGACCGCGCCGCCAATCGTCGCGAGGCAGTACCCGCAGTCACACCGTAAGCCTGCGCAGGGGCGACAAACCCAACCGCGGTAGCCGCCGCGAGCAGGAGGGACACAGCCAAAGTGAGCGCACGACACGCCACGGTTAACGTTATGGGCAGTATTGTATCCGCACGCAAAAGCGCGGGCCCCACTCCTCACAAGTGGGGCCCGCGCTTTAATGCTGTTTTCGTTGGACTGCCTATATTCCGTTCTCAGGCGGAGCAGTCGTCGATAAGCAGGGCAATGTGGCGGTAGTCCGGCCTGAAATCGTGCCCCCAGTCGGAGATACAGTGGGCCTCGTCCACGACGAGCATGCCGACGGATTGCGCGAGCTGCGGCAACACGTCCTCGCGGAAGTCCGGCGCGTTGAGGCGCTCGGGGCTGATCAGCAACAAGTCCAGCTCGCCGATGTGCGCCTGGATCTCCTCCCACTGCGTCATGTTCGCGGAATTGATCGTGGCGGCGCGGATCCCTGCGCGCGGCAGCCTCGACTTGATTGCGCATGAGCGCGAGCAGCGGCGAGACGATGATGGACGGCCCCTCCCCCCGCCTCCCGCAACAGTTTCGCAGCGATGAAGTACACCGCCGATTTCCCCCACCCCGTGCGTTGCACCACCAGCATGCGTTTGCGCTGGTTGACAAGGGAATCGATGGCCGTCCACTGGTCGTCACGCAGGGCTGCGTTCGGGCCCGCAATGCCGCGGAGGAGTTCGTCCGCGTGTTCACGTGTCGCTGTAATGGCGCACACCGTATATCACCACCCCGACACGGGTGTTCGAACAATGGCACTGAAACGGTACTATCGTTACCATGGCGCTGAATTTGAGACTGACCGATGATGACGACAAGATGCTTTCCGACCTGGCTAAAAGCTCTGGAACATCCAAGCAACAGACCTTGCTTCGCTTGGTTCACCAGGAATGGGAGAAGGAAGAAGCTCGTAGGCACGCCCATGCTGAGCTGGATCGCATTTTCCAGAACCGATCGAGACTCATGGACCGGTTGAAGGACGCATGACGGATCCTCGCTCACTCTTCCAGGTCGAAATCATCGCTGAATGGATCGAACTCCGGGGATTCCATATCAAAGATATGGGCCTTTTGGCATCGGCAATTGAACGTCCGTGGCTCCGCTTTGGCAACAGAGACCTCTATCCCGATGTGTGGCACAAAGCTGCAGCCATCCTCGACAGTATGGAATCGAGCCATCCCCTCCATGACGGCAACAAACGCGTCGGAGTACTTCTTTGCCTGTTCATGCTCGCGTCCCACGGTATCGACGACGAAGTCTTTGACGAAGATGATCTTTTCGATCTCGCCTGTGATGTGGCCAAGTACCACCCTGAAGTATCCGATATCGCTGCTCGCTTACAGGAGCTAGCCAGCTAACCCAGCTCGTCTTCCGCCCAGTCCGCCATGTATTCAGCGATGCCCTCCGGATCTGCCAGAAAGTCGCGCATCGCCCGAAACGCGAGCGTGTCTTCCACCGCCAGGCCGCGGTCCGCGCCGTGCTCGCCGATCTCCACGATCTCCGCGCCCGGTACACCCAGCACGATCGGCGAGTGCGTCACCGCAATCACCTGCGCACCCGCCTCCCCTAGCGCATGCAACTGCGCCACCAGTGCCATCTGCGCCACTGGGGACAGCCCCGATTCGGGCTCGTCCAGCAGGTACAGCGCATCCGGGATAAGCCGCGAGGTCAGCTCCATCACGGACTCCCCGTGCGACCGGCCGCCGAACTCCGTCACGCGCGTGTGCGTCTCGCCGCGCAAGAAGTACCCGGCCTTCGCGCGCGGCCCGGTCCGCAGCTTAAGCGCACCAAACATCGGGTCGCGGGGGCCAGACTTACCGACGCCCCACGTTCCGCCTTCCACCGCAAACCCCCACGCCCGCGCAATCCCCTCAAGCAGGGTGGACTTTCCCACTCCGTTTCCGCCGGTGAGCAGCGTGATCGGGCGGGTAAACGGGAGGCCGAACTCCGCGACGAAACCTACTGCCGGCGCGTCGAGCGCCCATGCCGGGGCCGCCGCCGGGTTAACCGAGACGTGTTCGAGAAACATCATGGCTCCACCAAAAACCTTGCTGTGCCGGCTGGGTCGCGGACGAACTCCTGGGTAGCGGTGACGGGCTCGCAGTCGCGGAAAAGCACAGGCTCTAGCGTGGGGACGGACACGATGCGGGCGTCGGGGACGGCAAGCAGCACCGGCGAGTGCGTGGCTATGAGCACCTGCGCGCCCCGGCGGGTCAACACCGCCAGCAGGCCGAGCAGCTCGAGCTGCGAAAACACCGACAATCCGTCTTCGGGCTCGTCCAGAATGACCAGCGAGCCCGGGCTGAAGCGTTCGCGGGCCATGCGCATGATGCCCTGTCCGTGACTGCGTCGGGTGAGGTCGTGCAACCGGTCCCTGGGGCCGAGAGACTCGTGGTATTCGGCGAGGTCGAGGTAGGTTTCGCCGCGAAGGAAAAACACATCGCGCGGGTTTTCGCGGCGGGTCAGCGTAAGCGAGGCGTGCAACTGGGAGTGGTCCGCGGCCTCAAAGCGGGCGTGGCGCGACCCGCCCCCGGCGTTGGCACCGGCGGCCACCGCAATGGCCTCTACAAGCGTGGACTTACCGGAACCGTTATCTCCGGTGAGGATCGTGGTCTGCGCGAGTTCAAGCGGCCTATCGGCCAACCGACGCACCACCGGCAGATCACGGGCATAGCCGCCCACCGGCGCGTCGATGCGGATCGCGGTAAGAAACACCGCTACCTCAGGTTCGCCGGCAGCGGCAGAAGACCGTCCACCGCGAGCAGCACTCCGAACGCCGTGCCGGAGACCACGCCGATGATGTTGGCGCTGCCGTCCGGGTTCACGGTGTAGACCGGCCCGCCGGAATCGCCGTGCAGCGCCAGGATCAGTACCGCCAGCTCACCGGTGTCCGGGTTCACCTTCAGCACAGGACCGCAAGTGCGCGAGGTGCGCGCGCCGTCCTTGCACACAATCTGGCCCGGCTTCACCGCCGTCACCGGATGGTAGCCCGCCACCCGGCGGGTGGGGTTGATGCGCTGGACTGCATCCGACAGCGGATTGACCGCACCGATGACAGGGATGTCCACCGCACCGCCGCGCGCTGCCGCGGCGCCAGTGACGCCGCCGGCCAGCGGAAACCAGGCGACGTCGCGAAGCGGGCTGCCCAACGTGTTGTCACCGCGCATCTCGTAGCCCGACTCCCGCAGGTCGCCGGAAATCTTCGTGCGGCCATCCGCCGCGTACACCGCCACCGGCACCGCACCACCAATCGGCGCCAGGCAGTGGCCCGCCGTCACACCAAAGGCCCGCCCGTCGCGGTGTGCCACCGTGTTCAGCGAACAGCCGTAGCGGGAACCGTCGCTGTAGGCGACCCGGATACTATCGCCGGAATACACAGCCACAGCCTGCGCGGGGGCGGCAAACCCGACCGCGGTCGCAGCCGCAAGCAGGAGGGACACAGCCAAAGTGCGCGCACGCCGCGCCACGGAAAACGTCATGGGCGGTATTGTATCGGCACACAAAAAGCGAGGGCCCCACTCCTCACAAGTGGGACCCGCGCTTTTCAATGCTGTTGTCGTTGGACTGCCAATTTCCGTTCTCAGGCGGAGCAGTCGTCGCTAAGCGAATGTGTTATGCGCTTACGACCTCGAAGTTCACCTTGCCCTCCACAGAATCGTGGAGATCGACCTTGACCTGGTAACCACCGGTCTTGGTAACAAGGCCCTTCGGCACGTTGATGCGGCGCTTATCCAAGTTCGGGCCGCCAGCAGCCTTCACAGCCTCAGCAATGTCAGCCGGCTTCACAGAGCCGAACAGCTTGCCGTTGTTAGCGGTGCGCACAGCAACCTTGACGCCCTTGAGCTGGTCGAGCTGGTCACGCAG
The DNA here is from genome assembly GCF_001838175.1 of Corynebacterium sp. HMSC034A01. NCBI lineage: Bacteria > Bacillati > Actinomycetota > Actinomycetes > Mycobacteriales > Corynebacteriaceae > Corynebacterium > Corynebacterium sp. HMSC034A01. The sequence continues at coordinate 20,386 of NZ_KV835947.1, forward strand.
TTCCTTGGCGTGATCCAGGTCGCGGACCTGGCGCTCAGCCTGGGCACGCTTAATGTCTTCAATCTGCTTCTCTGCGCCGCGGGTAGCCGGGATAGCCAGGCCGCGCGGGAGCAGGAAGTTGCGTCCGTAACCGTCCTTGACCTCGACGACCTCTCCAGGCTCGCCAAGCTTCTCGACGGCAGCGGTGAGGATCAGCTTCATAATCCTAACCTTCCTTATGGTGAAAAATGCTTGATGTGTGGTTGTCGTTTAGAACGGTGGCTCATCGCCCGCGCCGCCGGAAAAACCGCCGGCATCCGGAGCGGAACCCCACGGATCATTCTGAGGCTGGGACTGGTTCGGGTTGCCCTGGGTCTGGCCCTGGCTTTGGCCGCCGAAGCCGCCGTTCGCCGGGTTGTAGCCGCCCTGGCCCTGATTCTGGCCCTGGCCGCCCTGGCCACCCTGGTCGAAACCGCCCTGGTTTCCACCAAAACCGCCGCGCTGGCCGCCCTGGTTGCCGCCGCCGTAGCCGCCCGCACCGCCCTCACGCGGATTGCGGGTGACAGACGCGCTGGCGTACTTCAGGGACGGGCCAACCTCGTCGACCTCGACCTCGAACACGGTGCGGTTTTCGCCCTCTTTGGTCTGGTAGGAACGCTGACGCAGCTTGCCGGTGACCACGACGCGCATGCCCTTGGTCAGGGACTCCGCGACGTTCTCCGCCATCTGGCGCCAGCAGTTGCAGGTGAGGAACAGGGCTTCGCCGTCTTCCCACTGGTTCGTTTCCCGGTTGAACGTGCGGGGCGTGGACGCGATGCGGAAATTCGCAACGGCAGCGCCGCTCGGGATGAAGCGCAGCTCCGGGTCCGCAACCAAGTTGCCGACAACGGTAATTGGGGTATCGCCTTGAGCCATGTCCTAAACCTTCCTACCTGCTGATCGTGTGGTTTCTGAGCCTACCGGTTCTTACTTGTCGGTACGCAGAACCTTGGTACGCAGAACGTTCTCGTTCAGGTTCAGCACGCGGTCGAGCTCCTTGACCGTGTCTGCCTCGCAGTCGAGGTTGACAACGGCGTAGATGCCCTCTTCCTTCTTGTTGATCGGGTAAGCAAGACGCTTCTTGCCCCACACATCAACGTTTTCCACCTTGCCGTTTTCCTTGCGGACGGTCTCCAGGAACTTATCCAGGGACGGGGCAACGGTGCGCTCATCCTGCTGCGGATCGAGGATGATCATTACTTCGTAGTGACGCACGGACCTCATCACCTCCTATGGTCTTGGTTGTTTCGGCCATCACCCTTGTGGTCATGGCAGGAGGGTCGTTGCGTCAAGCAACCTGAACAGACTACCCCACGGTCTGACCAGCTCAAAACCTCGCGTTCCGGTGTGCACGTGCGGACTCCGCATTGCGGACAATCCGGCCGCCACCAACTATTGGTGCGGACCCACGTTGTGCAAAAGTCGGCGGCGCTGAGAACTGACCTGGGGGTTTGCGGGCTTGGACCGCCAGAGATGCCGAGTTCTACAACATCCGCCTAGTGCGGGTTGGGCACCGCCGAGAAGAGGGCGAGGGAGACCGGGATGACGGTCATGAAGAGGAAGGCGATAAGGCCGAAGCTTATCGACGCTTGCTTCCGCCCCTTCACCGCATAGTAGAACGAAGCGCTGAACAGGAAAAACGCCACCACGATGGAGGCGATGCCCAAGAGTGTGGTGGCGTTCATCGGCTAGGCCTTGACTGCCGTGGAGCCGGCGGGCTCGGTAACGGGGTCGGCCGGAGGTGCGTCGATAGGCAATGGCTCCTTCCACTGGTACGGCAGCGACATCAGCGGGTCGTGGCCGTTGTGGGCGTCGCGGACCTTGTCCGGGCGCTTGCCCAGGATCTGCTGCACCACCAGCACCATGATGGCGATGATGAAGGCATCGCGGGAGATGATCACCACGTTGAGGAACCACCCCGGCACACCCAGGTTGTCCGCGCCCATCATGTGCCACATCAGCACCGGCCACACGGCCATGTCCACGACCATCCAGGACAAGAGGAGACGCCAGTATGGCAGCGCTAGCACCGCCGGGACAACGAACCAGAGGGAGTACTGCGGGCTCCACACCTTGTTGAAAATGAGGAACAGGCCGACGATCAGCGCCACCAGCTCGGCGATGCGCGGAGTCTGCGGAGCCTTCAGACCCAGGATGAGCACGCCCAGGCAGCCCAGCAGGAACAGGATCAGGGTCACGGCGTTGAGGATCACCGGGGCGCCCTCGCCGGAGTCGAAGCCGGTCCAGCCGGTCATGCGCGAAAACACCGCGTAGATGGTGGTCCACTCCCAGCCGCGGTCCGTGTTGAGGCGGTTGAACTCGCTCCAGGCGTCCGGGTTGCGCAGGTAGACCGGCACGTTGACCACGAGCCAGGACACCACCATGGCGGCCAGCATCTTGCCAAACGGGGCGAGGTCGCGCTTGCGCAGCGCCACGGTGAGATACGCGCCGAGCAGGAAGATCGGCCACAGTTTGAACGCGGTACCCAGGCCGATGAGCACGCCGGCGAGCCAGAACTTCCGGTTGCGGGCGGCCAGCATCGCGGCGACGGCGAAGAAGATCGAGGGGATGTCCCAGTTGGTGAACGCGTGCACGATCAGCAGCGGCGAGCCTGCAACGAGCAGGGTGTCCCAGACGCGGTTGCCTGCGAGCTCGGCGACCATGCGGATGGTGATCACCCAGAGGATGGACATCAACAGCGCGGTGACATAGAAGTACCAGCCGGAGTCCGGCAAGAAGTTGTCCACCAGGAAGTAGGTACTGCGCGACAGCCAGGCCGACAGCTGCTGGAACAGGCCGGCCAGCACCGGGTACTCCATGTAGCGGGTCAGGCCGTCTTCCACCCACGAGTAGTCGTAGACGAAGCCGCCCTGATCCAGGCCGCGGGCGCCGTAGAGCGGAATGATGTCGTTGTAGCACGCCGCGGTGTACTGGCGGTTGCCGTCCCAGTTGAGCTGGATGATGCCGTTGTCGTCGGCTTTGCCGCCGGCGCAGTGCGCCTTCTGCAGCAGACCAAAGGACAAGAACACATAGGCGACGGCGAGGATGGAGCGCAGCGGCGTCCAGAACCGGGCGCGGCCGATCTGCGCGAAGCGGCCCATCGGCCCGCCGAGGAAGTCCACCCAGCCGCGCGCGAGCGGCTCGGTGCGGCCCGGCTGGACGCGGTCCGCCGGGTCCGGCCAGGTCACCTGCTGGCTCTGCGTCGACTCAGACATTTACTGGAACGCCCCCTGGAACTGGTCGATGACATCGTTGATCGTGTCGTTGAGGTTTGGTGCCGGCGCGGGGGCCGGCGCCGGTGCAGGAGCCGGGGCGGGTGCAGGTGCCGGCGCGGGTTCCTGTGCCGGCGCAGACTCGCCGGGCGCGTCCGGCGCTGCCGGATCTGCCGGATCCGCCTGCGCCTCTGAGCTCGCGGCGGACGGCGCCTGACCGGTGCCGCCGGTGTAGCTCGGCGACGGGCTGGAGTAGTAGCCGCCCAAGCCGGTGCCGCCGGAGTAGGGGTTGACACCCCAGTAGACCGGGTTGGCGTTGGGGAAGCTCATGAACTCCTGGCCCTCAAGCTCCGAGTCCAGGAACTGTTTCCAGATCTGCGACGGGGTGTTGGAGCCGAACATGTTGCCGCCCCACTCGTTGAAGATCGGAGAGGTGTTGTCCGCGGTGCCCACCCACACAGCCACGGCGAGCTGCGGCGTGGAGCCGACCATCCAGGCGTCCTTGTTGTTGCCGGTGTCGCCCATCTGGGCGGTGCCGGTCTTGGACGCGGACTGGCGGCCGCCGGCGAGGACGGCGTTGGAATAGCCGGCCACACCCTGCATCGCCTGCAGCGTGTTGTCCGCCACCTGCTCGGACACGCGGCGCTCGGTGTAGTCCTTGTCCACCTGGTAGAGGACCTCACCGTTGGCGTCCTCAATCTTCTCCACGAAGTGGGTCGGGTGCATCAGGCCACGGTTGGTTAGGGTGGCCATTGCGGTAGCCATGTCCAGCACGCGGGACTGGTACTGGCCCAGCACGATGCCCTCGTACGGCTGGCCGCCGTTCTCGCGCAGGGTCTCCGGGATGCCGGGGATGGACTTGGCCACGCCCAGGGCGTGCGCCATATCGGCGGTGTCCTGCGTGGTGTTGTCCAGCTCGTCCTGGATGCGCATGTAGGCGGTGTTGGAGGACACGCGGGTGGCCTCGGTCATAGACAGCATGCCGCCGCCGCCACCGTCCCAGTTGGTCACGGTGATGTTGCCGGGCAGCCGCACCGGGGAGGAGTCGAACATGGAGGTCAGCGGGATACCCTGCTGCAGTGCGGCAGCCAGCGCGAAGATCTTGAACGTCGAGCCAGTCTGCAGGCCCGCGTTGGCGTAGTCCCAGCCAGACGGGTCGTCGCCGCCGTAGTACGCGCGCACTGCGCCTGTCGACGGATCCACAGCCACCGCACCAGTACGAGCATCCTCCTGCAGGTTGGTCAGGCGTTCGCGGGCGATGCGCTCCATGTTGGCCTGGGAACCTGCGTCGATGGTGGTGGTGATCTGCAAACCGCGGTTGGTCAGGTCACTTTCGGTGATGCCCAGGGCCTCGAGCTCCTTGATCACCTGGTTTTTGATCAGGCCGTTCGGGCCGGTGGCCTCGGTGTAAGCGGAGTAGGAAGCCGGATCGCGGGTCTCCGGGTAGACCATCCCGGCGCGCTGCTCCGGGGACAGCTTGCCCATCTCCACCAGGCCGTCCATGACGTAGTTCCAGCGCTGCTCCGCAGCCTGGCGGTTCGTCCACGGGTCCAACTCGCTGGGCAGCTGGATGGAGGCGGCAAGCACGCCGCCCTCCTCGACGGTGAGCTGGGACGCCGGCTTGTCAAAGAAGGCGTGCGCGGCAGCTTCGACACCGTAGGCGTTGCGGCCGAAGTACACGGTGTTCAGGTAGGCGCGGAGGATGTCCTCCTTGGACCACTGGTTGGTCATCTTCACCGAATAGACCAGCTCGTTGGCCTTGCGCTCATAAGAGTGTTCGTTGCCCACCAGCGCGTTTTTCACGTACTGCTGGGTGATGGTGGAGCCGCCGCCTGCAGACGTATTGCCGGTGATCTGCCCCAGTGCCGCACGGGCGAAACCTGTGGGCGAGAAGCCGGAGTTTGTCCAGAAGTCGCGGTCCTCCGCAGCCAGCACGGCATCCTGGACCTCCACGGGCACAGACTCGAGGGCCACCTGTTCGCGGTTACCCTCCGGGGGCACGAGGCGGGCGAGCTCGTTTTCGCCGTCGTTGAAGTAGATCGAGGAGATCTGCGCCGTCTCAATCTCGCCGGGGCCCGGGATCTCGGCCTTGGAGTATTTCCACATGAACCAGCCGACCGGGATCAACGCGAGCAGGAGAAGGAACAGCAAGAATGCAAGTACCCACTGCCACGCGCGGGACTGCTTCTTTTTCTTCACTGCCGTAGTGCCGCTGGAAGCCTTCGCCTTCGCTGCGCTCTTGTCAGCGCTCTTTTCAACGCTCTTTTCAGTCACACGTTTTTCCTGCACATTTGCACCCGCCGCGCCCGCGGGGAGGGGCAAACGGGCGAGCTACCTACCAAATTCCTACCGGACACCCTACCTGCCCAGTTCGGATTCACACTACTGGTACTGCTGTGACTTCTTGTAACAGATGGTTCCACTTGCACGACGGGCAGACCTCCACCACATGGACGGTCAGCGGCCCCACCTCTCCCACGAGGCGGTCTATCTCTTCCTCGCTGCGGGCGGTGCCAGTGCGCCTGCCCAGTTTTTCGGAGTAGACCCAGCGCACGTCGCGCATCGCTTCTCCGCACACGGGGCACGGCCTGGCGGAATCCGCACCGTGGTGTTGCGCTGCGGCGCGCAGCAGGAAGTCGGCGTCGCAAACGTCGTCGATAGGCACATGCCCACGCTTGAACTCACGCAGCGTCTGGCGGCGCTGCCACTCGTGGGACACCTCGTGCTCGTACGTGAACATCCCGGCCATCATAACCCCCGTCTTTGCTGCTAGATTTTGGAAAAGTAGTTAGAAGAAAGAGGTGCACAGTGGTCGCGCACGACGAACCCTCCGCAGAAGCTATGCGGATCGCTGCGGATATCCGCCCCGCAATGACGAGTTTGTACGTGGCGTATTTCCGCAACGCGGAAAGCTCCGACCTCACCGGCCCGCAGCTGTCCGTGTTGCACAGGCTGGGTTTTAGCGGCCCGACGCGTATCAGCAAGTTGGCCGCAGAGGAAGGCGTGCGCCTGCCCACTGCCTCGAATACCGTCAACCAACTGGAAAAACGTGAGCTGGTGCGCCGCGTGCGGTCGGTGGACGACCGCCGCGGAGTGTCGGTGGAGCTAACCGATTTCGGCCGGGAGGAGTTGGAGAGGGTCGGCGCGGAGCGCACCCGTTCGCTCGCACAGATGCTCAGCGCCCTCGACACCGAGGCGTTGGAGAAGCTGGACTCTCTGACCGGGGTGCTCAACGACCTCGCCCGCGCCTACGCGACGGGCTCCGCTGAGTAACCGCTTTTCCCGTGGCAGGGGCACATGTTTATGATGTGTGTATTACCTGAACACTCGCATTCGCCGACACGTGCCAAGGAGGCAGGCCCTGAGCAGCTCCCCCGGCGCTGACAGCGCCAGTCTTCCCAATCTCGCGTTGCCCGTGCGCGTACTCGTGGGTTGGGATGTGGCAAACACCGAGGCAGTGGAGTTCGCTGCCTGGCTCGGCCGCTCACTGCCGGTGACCGTGCAGGTCATGGCCAGCACGCAGTCCACGTGGTCAAAGTCCCTGCCCAAGGCCTCGAAAGGCCGCAAGAAGCGCATGAAGGAAGCGCAGGCCACCTTCGACTCGCGCGTAGAAAAGGCACTGAAGGAACACATCCCGCGCCCGCAGTGGTCCAAGGACGTCTCCCGCCTCGTGGACAGCAAGGACACCGTGCGCTCCCTGCACGAAACCGCCAAAGACTTCGGCGCGGACCTGATCCTGATGGGCTCCCACGCGAAGACGCCGAAGGGCCGGTTCCGCCCCTCCAGCGTGGCGGACGAGATGATGCGTTCCTGCCCCGTCCCGCTGGGCCTGGCCCCGCGCGGGGTGAAGCTGTCCAAGAAGGGCGTCACCCGCGTGACCTACGCAATCGTGGTGGAGGACGACCCGCTTGAGCCGGATTTTTCCGGCCTGGACTACGCCACCGCGCTGGCCTGCAAGCTGGGGTTGCCGCTTCGCATCATCGCGTTTTCGCCCACGGCCTACGAGAAGCACACTTCAGCGTGGAACGAGGAGGTGTTGGGCATGCTGGACCACGCCCGCGACTACGCGTGGGCGCTGGCTGCCGAGTTCGCGCCGGAGGTGTGCGACACCTTCGACGTGACCAGCGCGGTCTCCGCCGCGAAAAGCTGGAAGCGTTCCATCGATTCCGTGAAATGGAAGAAGGGCGACATCATGTTTTTGGGCACCCACCCGTCGCCGCAGTTCACCAGCGTGTTTGTGGGGACGTTGGAAGGCGAGTTCATCCGTTACGCCTCGGTGCCTGTGGTGGTGTGCCCGCACTCCGGGACGGCGCAGTAGGTTGGGCTCCATGGAGCACCCGGAGAACGACCTTCACTCCCCCGCCGACCGTTTCTCGCGCATGCGGCCGGAGCCGCGCTCCTTCGACGAGCTCGCGGACCAGCCGGATCCGCTGGAGGTGGACCGCAAAAACCGCCGCTCCACCCGCCAGGCAATCACGTTTGCGCTGGTTACGGTAGCCGCTACCCTACTGTTGGCGCTGATTCTTGCGGTGATCTCGCGGGCTCAGGGCGGCCCGCTTTGCGACGCTGGCTCCGCCTGGCTCTGCACCGAATCCTGGCGCACGTGGTGGGCTGTAGTGACCTCGATCCCGCCGGTGGTGGGCCTGCTCAGCTGCGCGGTGATCACCGTGCGCAAGCTCAACCGCTACGAGCGCTGGATCCCCTGGATCGGCGTGTTCTGGATCCCGCTGGTGCCGTTTACCATGGCGTGGCTGATTGTCACGCTGGGGATTTTGGCGACGCAGTAGCTCGCTGGCTGCATTCCGCGCAGTACGGGTTCTTCTCGCGGCAGGCTTCACAGCTTAAGTACTGGCGGCGGCATTCCGGCTCGTTTGCGCAGTTGTAGAACTGGTTCGTGGCCTCCCCGCAGTGCACGCAGTGGCCGAGCTGAACGTAGTCCGGGTCGTCCGGCGCGCCGAACTCGGTGTGCATGCGGTCGTCGAAGACGTAGAGCGAGCCCTCCCACAGGCCGGAGTTGCCGAACTTCTCGCCGTAGCGGACGATGCCGCCGTCGATTTGGTAGACCTCCTTGAATCCCCGGTTGATCATGAGGCTGGAGAGCACCTCGCAGCGGATCCCGCCGGTGCAGTAGGAGATGACGGGTTTGTCCTTCATCCAGTCGTACTTGCCGGAGTCGAGCTCTTTAATGAAGTCGTGGGTGGTGTCCACATCCGGCACCACCGCGCCTTTGAACCTGCCGATCTCGGCCTCGCGGGCGTTGCGGCCGTCGAAGAATACCGCATCCGGGTTGTCGGCCACCAGCTGGTTGACCTGCTCCGGGCTAAGGTGCACTCCCCCGCCGACCACGCCGTTTTCATCCACCTTGAGCTCGCCCGGCGCGCCGAAGGAGACGATCTCCTCGCGGGCCTTGACGCTGAGTTTGGGAAAGTCTTCCGCCCCGCCCTCGGACCACTTGAACTCGATACCCTTGAAGTACTCGCGGGTTTTCTTGGCGTAGGATTTGCAGGCACGGATGTCTCCGCCGACGGTGCCGTTAATCCCGTCCTTAGACACGATGATGCGGCCGGTCAACCCCAGGCCTTCGCACAGGTCCCGCTGCCACAGGCGCACCGCGTCCGGGTCGGCGATGGGCTGGAACTTGTAGTAGAGCAGGATCTTGCTGGTCATGCCTGGCAGTCTAGGTCCACCCAGGCCAGCGGGGAAAGTTAGAGGTCAAAGGCTTTGAACGCGATGGCCAGTGGAACGCCGAGCGCTTCGCCGCCCTGCTTGGCTGCCCCGCCGACGATCTCCGCGCCGCTGGGGTGCTCGGGCAGCGCCTGGAAGTACGCCTTGTGGGCGTCCAGGGACTGCGCGCCTTTCTCCACGTGCCGCTGCTCCACTACCACCGCCACGTCTGGTTCACTCGCGCCGGTGACCAGCAGCGTTTTCGCCTGGTGGCGCGGCCCCAGCTCCGGGAAGAGGAACTCGTTGCCGGCGTCGCGCGCGGCGTCCACCGCTGCCATGCCCGCCACCCGATGGTCCGCCTGGTTCAGGCCCCACGGTGCGACAACGCTCCAGTCCTGGGTGAGCACCACAGTGGGTTTAAAGGAACGGATCTCCCTTGCGATGGCCTTGCGCAGCTCCAAGGTGTGCTCGAGCAGTCCGTCGGTGAAGTCGAGCAGCTCCAGATCGCCAGCACCGACGATGTCGCAGGCGCGGCGCTGCTCCTTCGTGCGCGTCTCGCGCACCTGCGCGGGATCCCCGCCCGCGATGCCGTGCTCGCCGTGCGTGAGCAGCAAGTACGCCACCTCGACGCCGTCTTCGGCCCATTTGGCAACAGCGGCGGAGGCGCCGTACTCCATGTCGTCGGGGTGGGCGACGACGGCGAGGACGCGTGCGCCGTCGTCAAGCAAAAGCTCTTGCACCTTAGCCCCGCTTCTCCTTGAACGCGAGGGCGTCGCGCGTGTACACGCGGCGGTGGGTGCCCACCTTGTGGCCGGGAAGCTTGCCGTCGTCGATGAGCTTGACCACAAACGGGCGCGAGGCGCCGAGCAGGTTGGCCACCTGTTGGGTGGTCATCTCCTCGTCTGGTTCCGGCGGGCGCACCAGGCGCCCCTCCGCGAGGTCCTCGAGCAGGTCACGGACCCACACAGCCGTCTGTTTCGGCAGCGTGACGTGGTCTTCCGCGCGCGTGCGCGCGACGGCCAGGTTGTTGTTGAGCTCGGCTAATGCATCTTCCACCGGAGATTGCTGTTCCCGCATGACCCAGACAATAAACTACAACCGAAACCAGCGCAATAGTTAGTGTTGGAAAACTTAACGCTTGTGGTACAGCGCCTTGCGCCAGTACTTCGGCTCCGAGGTGGCAAGCACCCCCAAGTTACGGAAAATACCCTCGTCCACAGACCCCAGAATCGTGGTGATGTGCGCGTCGCACCCGCGCAGAGACTTCAAATGCTCCAGCGCCAGCGCCGCATCCGGGTTGCCGGACGCCGACACGGACAACGCAATGAGCACCTCGTCGGTGTGCAAGCGCGGGTTCACCGAGCCCAAATGCCGGGTCTTCAACGTCTGGATCGGCTCGATGGAGTCCGGGGAGAGCAGGTGCACGTCGTCGTCGATGCCGGCCAGCAGCTTTAAGGCGTTGAGCAGCACCGCGGCGGACGGGCCGAGCAGATCGGAGGTCTTACCGGTGACGATGCGGCCGTCCGGCAGTTCCAACGCAGCGCCGGGCTTGCCGGTGCGCTCCGCCACCTCCAGCGCGGGCGCGACCACCACTCGGTCCTCCACGGACAGGTCCGCCTTGCGCATGACGTTGAAGTTGCGGTCGGAGACAGTGGAGTCGGCGTCCGCGCGGCGCTCGTCCACAAGCGCCGCGTAATAGCGACGGATGATCTCCTGCTCGGCGGCGTGGCGGCACGCGGCGTCGTCGGAAATGCAGTAGCCCGCCATGTTCACACCCATGTCCGTCGGCGACTGGTACGGGTCCGCGCCGGTGGCCTCCCGCAGCAGCGTCTTCAGCAGCGGGAACACCTCGATGTCGCGGTTGTAGCTGGACACCTTCTCCCCGTAGGCCTCCAGGTGGTACTGGTCAATGACGTTGATGTCGTCCAAGTCCGTCGTGGCGGCCTCGTACGCCAGGTTCACCGGGTGCGACAGCGGCAGGTTCCAGATCGGGAACGTCTCAAACTTGGCGTAGCCAGCGTCGATGCCGCGCTTGTGCTCGTGGTACACCTGGGATAGGCAGGTGGCCAGCTTGCCGGAGCCGGGCCCCGGCGCGGTCATCACCACCAGGTCGCGGGTGGTTTCCACGTAGTCGTTGCGGCCGAACCCGTCTTCGCTCACCACCTTCGCGGTGTCGTTGGGGTAGCCCGGGATCATGTAATGGCGCGAAACCTTCAGCCCCAGACGGGCGAGGCGCTCCACGAAGGCCTCGACGTTCTGGTTGTGGCCCTCCAGCTGCGTAACCACCACGTTCTCCACCAAAAATCCGCGGTCCCGGAACACGTCCACAAGCCGCAGCACGTCGTCTTCGTAGGTGATGCCCAGATCCGCGCGCATCTTCTGGCGCACCACGTCGCCGGCGTTGAAGCAGATGACAATCTCCACTTCGTCCTTGATCCGGTCCAGCATGGCGATCTTGTTGTCGGGAGTGAATCCGGGCAGGACGCGGGAGGCGTGGTTGTCGTCGAAAAGCTTGCCGCCCATTTCCAGGTACAGCTTGCCACCCACCTCGGCGCGCCGTTTCTGGATGTGCTCGGACTGCATCTGGATGTATTTTTCGCGGTCGAACCCGATCTCATACGGCATGCGAGCAATAGTACAGTCAGCCACCGTGCCTGAGGGTCATGTCATTCACCGCCTTGCGCGCCGCTTCAACGCGGACTTCCGCCCCGCGCCGGTCGCCGCAAGCTCGCCGCAGGGGCGCTTTGCACCTTCGCTTATCGACGGCACTCCGCTCACCCACGCTGCAGCCCACGGAAAACACCTGTTCCTGCAGTTTCCGGACGCGACCGTGCATGTGCACCTGGGGCTGATTGGGAAGTTCTCGTTCGAACCGGCCGATACGCTGCGCGGCCAGATCCGGCTGCGGCTCGTGCCGGACGGGGGAGCAGGGGAGATAGCAGCCAACCTGCGCGGCCCGCAGAAGTGCGCCTACATCACCCCAGCGGAGCAGCAGGCGATTCTGGACGCCGCCGGGGAGGACCCGCTTTCTCCCGCCGCGGACCCGGACGCGCTGTTCGAGCGGGTGCGGCGCTCCCGGCGCGCCATCGGCTCGCTGATGATGGACCAGGCCTACTTCGCCGGGGTGGGCAACATCTACCGCGCCGAGCCGCTGTTCCGCCAGGGCATCTCCCCGTTCATCCCGGGCCGTGAGCTGGGGCGCGAGCGTTTCGACGCCATCTGGGCCGACCTAGTGGCGCTCATGGCCGACGGGGTGGAAACCGGGCGCATAGACACCGTGCGGCCCGAGCACTTGCCCGAGGCGATGGAGCGCGCCCCGCGGGAGGACGACCACGGGGGAGAGGTCTACGTCTACCGACGCACCGGCGAGCCCTGCCACGTGTGCGGGCGGCCCGTCGAAAAACAGCAGTTTGAGGGCAGAAACCTGTTCTTTTGTCCGTCCTGCCAGGCACTTTAGGGCACGGGTAGTGTGGTGCGCATGCACGCCACGACTTTCACCGCAGACCAGATTCGGGCGGCGGAGGCGCCGCTGTTGGAAGCCCAGTCGCACCCAGATGAACTGATGCAGTCGGCGGCGCACGCGGTGTACGAGGCAGCTGAGGCGATGCTGGCGCACGGTGCGGGCGGCCGCGCACTCGTGCTCGCCGGCCCGGGCGGCAACGGCGGTGACGCGCTCTACGCCGGTGCCGAGTTGCAGCTCGCCGGCCACAAAGTGGCTGCGCTGCTGACTGCCGGACACGCCCAAGGGCGGGCCCTTTCGGCGTTCACCGACGCCGGCGGCACCGTGCTGGAACGGCTGCCGGATAGTTCCGCGGAATACGCCCTGGCCATCGACGGCATTACCGGCATCGGCGGATCCGGCGGCCTGCGGGGAGAGCTCGCGGACGTGGTCGCCTGGCTTCGCAACGTGCATGTCCTGGCTGTGGACGTGCCCTCCGGCGTGGATGCGGACACCGGCGTAGCGGGTGAGCTGCACGTCACCGCCGACGCCACCGTCACGTTCGGCGGATTTCGTCGCGCACACGCGCTTGCCCCGGAGTGCGGTGTGCAGCTGCTCGCGGACATCGGCCTGCCGGGGCGTCCGCTGCACAGTACGCTGCTGGATACCCTGCCGGAATGGGCGCATGAGGGACCCGCACTGGTGCTCGCCAACCGGGCCGTGCCGGGCCCTGGCCATTGGCCCAGCAGCCTTACCCCACTTGGTGCTGCGTCGGTTCGCTCCCTCGAGCCTGGCCCTTACGACGACAAGTACAGCGGGGGAGTAGTGGGTATCCGCGCAGGCAGTGGTGGGTATCCGGGAGCTGCCGTGCTCGCCGTGTCTGGAGCGGTGCATGCCTCGCCAGCAATGGTGCGCTACTCCGGTCCGCAGGCCGCTGAGGTGGTGCGGGCACGCCCGGAGGTCGTCGTCACGCAAAAGCTCGAAGAAGCGGGACGGGTGCAGGCCTGGGTGTTCGGTCCCGGCGCCGGCACCGACGAGGCAGCCGCGCGCGAGCTGGCGTGGATCTTGCGCCAGGAGGTGCCCGTGCTCATCGACGCCGATGGCCTCACCCTCCTCACTGAACACCCTGAACTGCGCCAACAGGTGGCCAAACGGCAGCAGACTACAGTGCTCACGCCCCACGACGGCGAGTTCGCGCGCCTCCAGAAAGCGGCCGGAGTTGCCGCGGGAATCCGCTTCGAAGAGACACTCGCCCTCGCCGCAACGCTGCGCGCGACGATCGTGCGCAAGGGCCGAATCACCCTGGTCGCACCGGAGGACGAGCCACACCTGGTCCACGCCGTCGACGCCGGCCATTCTTGGGCTGCGACTCCCGGCTCGGGCGACGTGCTCGCCGGCATCATGGGTGCGCACCTGGCGCTGGCGGCAGCACGCACCCCATACGCCGACGCCGCCATAGCGGCCACAACCACCGGGGCGGTGACCGTCCACGCGCTCGCAGCGTCACTCGCCGCCGAGACCCCGTTCGGCCCCGCCACCGCGCCGGCTGGCCGCATCGCCGATTTTGTCCGCCACGCTTCCGCGCTATGCACCCGAGGCACCCATGCTTGACGCCGTCGTTGTCGGCGCGGGCCAATCCGGCCTCGCCGTGTCGTACTACCTGCGCAAATACGGCGCGGATTTTGTCGTGCTGGATGCCTCCGATACGCCCGGCGGGGCGTGGCCGCACTACTGGGACGCGCTGACGCTCTTCTCCCGCGCGGAGTTTTCCAACCTGCCCGGCTGGCCCATGCCCCACTATGACGGCTACCCGCCGCGCGATCACGTGGTGAAGTATCTGTCCCGCTACGAACAGCGGTATTCCCTGCCCATCCGCCGAGGTCAGCGGGTCAAGCATTTGCTTCACGACGGCTCCGCCTTCCACCTCAACAGCTTTTCCGCACGCAATGTTGTGATGGCCACCGGAATCTGGTCAGCGCCCTTCGTCCCGTTCGTGCCCGGGGCGTTCGCGGGGCAGCAGCTGCACTCCGCCTCGTATCGGCGTCCCTCGGATTTCTCGGGGCAGCGCGTCGCTGTGGTCGGCGGGGGCAACTCCGGCGCGCAAATCGTCGCCGACCTCGGGTTGTCCGGCGTGGACGTCCAGTGGTTCACCCGCCGGCCGCCCACCTTCATGCCCGACGACGTCGACGGCGCGCAGCTGTTCCGCCGCAACCGCGAGCGCTTCGTCGCCATCGCGCGCGGCGAGGGCGACCCAGGCGGCGCCGACTTCGGCGGCGACATCGTGGTTGTGCCCGAAGTGCGCCGCGCCCGTGCGCAGGGACTTCTCGACGCCTCACCCATGGTCTCGTCCCTCGATTCCCTGACCGACTTCGACGCCCTGATCTGGGCCACTGGCTTCCGCCCCGCGCTGTCACCCGTGCGGGGGTTGGAGCGCGGCCTAGACACCCCCGGCCTGTTCGTCCTGGGCTTCGATTCGCTGAACGGCCCGGGCGCCGGCACCATCGGAGGCGTGAGCCCTTTCGCCCGGGACATCGCGAAGCAGATCGTGGGTATCGACCAATAGTTGGTTGCCCCTTGATTGTCCGCAATGCGGAGCTGCGGATTCCGCAAGCCTGGGGCGCACACAGAGCAGCCACCCGCCCCCACAACAGCGGATCCAGCTATCTGGACCTCGTAAATCGCTGTTTTACGTCGAATAGCTGGATCCTTGTAGCTGGAAACAGCCCGTGGCAAGGGCGGATAGGTGGCCCCGACCCGCACCCCACCGCATAAAAACGTCAACATCTTTGAATGACGTGCGTGTAATTTCGCCCGCTGACAAGCAACAATGCCCCATAAAGGGCGCACCCAACCCTAGAACCTACCTTTTATTTTGCTTAGAAAGTTGAGTCAACGTTCCGGCAACCTGCGTGTTCCCCGAATTTAAACGGCCAGGGCCGTTTAAGAGAGCCACGTCACGCCTCTTACGAATGCTGAATTGTTGTACCTCTGCGCTACGCTATCGGTGTGTTAAAAAATCGGAGGATTGTAGCGCTCACATGCGCAGCCGCAACTGCAGCGGCCGCGTTTGTCGTGCCTTCCGCCGGTGCAGCTACCGTGGGCGAGCCCAGCGATGGCGTGTGCTCGCTGAAGGTGAATGACGCTGAACGTAAGTACATTGATTCGCTCGACCGCAGTGTCGGCATCGGCGCATCGGATGAACGGGCCCGCTGGACGTCCGCGTTTGAGCAGTTGTACCCAGCTGCTCCGGATACCGTCGCACCGTTTTTGGAGTTGTTCACCGGCTCGTACGTGACCTACTTCAACAGCAACCTCGAAGCCAATATCGAGATGTGGGCTCAGCGTGTCGCGGAGGACACTGGTGCGGACATCGATTCTTCCCGCGCGTACTTCACGCAGGTGTGGAATTCGGCGGCCGTTAGCGACCACCAGGCGTTCGACATGACGAAGTACTGGGACATCATCGATAACGCTGTGCGCAACGGCGAGATCACTGTGCCGGCTCGCGACGGCTTCGCGGAGTTCGCGCTGATCCCGGACCGCGAGGGGCTGATTGAGCAGCAGTCTCGCGACTACCCGGCAATGCCGAAGGACCAGGTCGAGGCGTGGGTTGACGCGTATGAGCAGCTGCCGGATGTGCAGCAGGCTCGTCGTGTGTCGAAGTTGATGGTGGCGTTCGAGGACGCCCGCACAACCTGCGCCGCAGGTGGCGGCAACGCACTTTTGCCTACCGACGGCCCGAACCCGGACACCCCGACCACCACGCCGTCGAAGAACCCGTACAAGACCCCGACGCAGCAGCCGGGCCGGTCCAACGATTCCGTGACCCACACTGTCACCACCGGTAACGTCACCGCCTCGGTGACCTCCAACCGGGTGACCAGCATCTCGGTTTCGCAGACCACGCCTAAGACGGAGAAGACCGCAGACACGGTGTCCGGCGGTTCGTCCGCAAGCCCGGGCGTGATCATCGGCGTGATTATGGCGATCCTGGTTGCCCTCGGCGCTGCCGGCGCAGCGTTTGCGCTGGGTGACCAGTAGCCGTATCTTGACGCGGTGCACAACTCCCAGCAATCCCCACAGCAAACAGCGAAGTTCCCCGTCGTCCCGCTGACGGCGATGAGCTTCGCTGCGTTCGTGTACGTCACGTTCGAGATGTTCGCCATCGGCCTGATTTCGCCGATGGCCCGGGACCTGAACGTTTCTGAAGGCCAGATTGGCCTGCTCATGAGCGTCTACGCCGGTCTGGTCGCGGTGGTGACTATCCCGCTGATGCACCTCACGCGGAAGGTGGACAGGCGCTACCTGCTCATCGCCACGCTGGTGTTCCTGCTCGGCGGCATCATTCTGCAGGCCACGGCCACAAGCTACGCCACGCTGGTGGCGGGCCGTGTGACTGCGGCGTTTACTCACGGCCTGTTCTGGTCGCTGGTCAACCCGGTTGCCGCGCGGATTGCGCCGCCGGGGCAGATGGGCAAGGCGGTCGCAGCGGTGTCGTTCGGCTCCACTCTGTCGATGGTGATCGGCTCGCCGCTGACCACGGCGATGGGCTCGGCGATCGGCTGGCGCGCCTCCACCTGGGTACTCGGCGCCGCTGTAGTGGGGGCGCTGGTGATGCTGGTGATTTCCCTGCCCAGCCTGCCCGCCAAGCCGCCGGCGCAGCAAACGGGCGCGCAAGCGACGAAGTCCGCCATCCCGTCTTTGGTCATCTACCTGGTGCTGGCGGTCATGGCGATCTTTGTCACCTTCACCTACCTGGCACTGCTCATCGAGGCCACGGCCGGCCACCGCTTCGTGCCCTACGGCGTGGCGTTGTACGGCATCGCCGGCCTGATCGGGGTGACCCTGTCGGGCCGTCTGGTGGATGCGCGCATGATCCGCCTCAACGGCATCGCCACCGCCACGCTGGTGGCCTCCGGCATCGCGGGCCTTTTGGCGCTGCACTACAACACGGGTATCGGCATGTTCGCGGTGATCGTGGTCTTCGGCATCGCCGCTGGCGCGTTGCCTACGGTGGCCACCACGATCTTCCTGTTCGCGGGCCAGCGCAACCAGGACCTGGCCAGCTCGGTGTACGTGGTCACGTTCCAGGTTGGCATCGCCTCAGGCTCGGCGCTGGGCGCCGCCACGGTGGACCTGGGTTACTTGGGCGGCACGCTGCTGTCCACGGCTGTGCTCGGCGCGTTGGCGTTTACCGTCATGGCCACCCGCTCGCGGTCCCTCCTGCGGTAGCGCGCGGGTTCCACGAACCGCCCGGCGGCCTCCAGCTCCAGGTAGCCGCGCAGAAACTCCGCGGTCTCGCTGGCGACAAACGTGCGCTGGCCCCACTCGGGCACGCGGAAGATACCGTGCGGCACGCGCACAAGGTCGCGGCCGCGCAGCATCGTCGCGCCCATTTCCTGCAGCGAGGTCACGATGAACGCCTCGCCGACCGCGTACGCGACAACGTTGCGGTCCAAGGCGCGCAGCTTATCGACGACACCCCGGCCCGCGAGCCAGTATCCGTCGCCGGCCGCGAGGTCGTCGTCAGGCAGCTGCGGGAGAGCGCGCACCTGGGGCCCGGATGACGAAAGCCCCGCCCTGCGCTCGATCTCCCTGGCCAGCAGGGCGGGGTCGAGTGGGGCGGGGCCGGGGGCGCGGTAGAACACGAGCGCCAGTCTAGGCGTAGGCGGGGGCGTTGACGCCGAGTTCGAAAACTTCGTCGCTGCTCTCGATGAGGGAGCGGTCGTGGGTGACAAAACCGCAGGCGATGTCCCGCTCGGTGGTGAGCTGGCGCAGCAGTGTCACGATCTCCTGGGAGCGGTCGGCGTCGAGGGCGGCGGTGGGCTCGTCCGCAAGCAGAAGCGACGGCTCGCCCATGAGCGCACGCGCAATGCCGACGCGCTGGCGCTGGCCGCCGGACATCTCGCCGATGCGGCGATCGCCAAGGCCCTCCAGGCCGACGGTGGCCAGCAGTTCCTCCGCCCGGTCGCGGCGGGGTTTGATGCCCCGAATGTGGTCAGTGACCAGCAGCTGGTCGCGCACGTTCAGCGCGGCGATGAGGTTGGCCTGCTGGAAGATCATGCCGATCTTGTCGCGGCGCACATCGTTGTCCACGGTCTCGCCGTTGAGCTTGGCGGTGCCGGAGTCCGGTTGAATCAGGCCGGCTGCGACGGACAGCAGGGTGGACTTGCCGGAACCGGACTCGCCGACGATGAACGTCATCTCGCCGGGCTTGGCGGTGAATTCCAGGTGGTCCAGTACAGTGCGCATTTCCTGGCCGTCCTTGAATGCGACAGTGACATCGTTGAGTTCGAGCATTATGCGACACCTCCAAGAGCCGCCTGAGGGTTAACTTTCGAGATGGAACGGGTGGCGATCAGGGCGCCGACCATGCCGAGGGCCCAGATGGCTACCGGGGGAGCGATCGCCGTGAGCGCGGTCAGGGAGAACGGTGCGCCGCCCTGCATGAGCAGGCCGAGCCCGAACGCCGCGACGCCGCCGATGAGCGCGCCGATGCCCAGAATCACCGCGGCCTGACCGAGGGCGTCCTTGAGCAGGTAGGAGTTGGATGCGCCGATGGCCTTCAGGATGGCCAGGTCGCGGGTGCGCTGCATCGTCCACACGGTGAGGAAGGCGATGATCACCAGCGCGGCGATGGCGTAGAGGAAGCCCTGGATCAGCTTCAGCGACCCCTGCTCCGAGGAGTACGCCGGCAGGCCGTCGAAGGCCTCCTTCAGGCTCCCCCCGCCGTCGACGTCGTGATCCGCCAGCAGCACCGAGCCGTCGGCGTCGGTGTGCATGGCGGCCTGCCAGAACTCGGTGGGTACCCACAGGACGGGAGAGTGGGAGAACGCGAGATCCTCGCCGGTCGCGCCGACAGTGATGTCGTTGCCGGCGACCGTCACGGTCTCGCCCTCGCCGACTTCGAGGGAGGGGGCGGCCACGGCTTCGTCGGAAAGCTTCTGGCCCCCTGGGAGCACGGTGCCCTTCGGCAGCGACAGGATGGCCACGGCCGAGTCCTCGCCGTTGTCCTTGGTCATGAGCATCTGGCTGGCACCGAGCGGGGTGAGCCCGTCGCGCGCCTCGACGCGGGAGGTGGTGAACGAGATGTCCTCCGGGTCCTGGAAGACCACCGATTGCGGGTCCAGCGCCTCCAGCGCGGACGTGTTTTGCTTGCCCAAGCCGGTGGTCAGTCCGGTGAGCACGACCACCAGCAGCGTAATCAGCGCCACGGTGCCTGCGATCAGCCCGAAGCGCCCCTTGGCTGACGTGATTTCTCTGATTCCTACGAACATGGTGTTAATCCTGCCGTTGACCTGCACCTTGATACATCGCGCAGGCGGTTGAAATCCCGCTCAACCGATCGGTTGATCTACGCTCAGACGCATGTTGTCCACCACCCGCCTGCTCGACTTTCTGCGCGTGAGCCTGCACGTGCTCGTCGCCGTGCTGCTTGCGGTGGGGCTCGTGGGGCAGTTGCGTAGCGACGCACCCGTGACCGCCCTCGCCCTGCCCCTGGCGTTCGCCTGCGTCTACATGGCCGGCACCGTCTGGCACTTCCACGGCAAGGACTACCCGGCGTGGGCGCCCTACGCCTGGCTGGCGGTGGTGGCGACGCTGTGGGTGGGGCTGGTGCAGATGTCCGGCGAGTTCGTGTGGCTGGAGTTCCCGCTGGTCATGCTGGCGTGCGTGCTGCTGAACACCTGGTGGGAGCTCGCGGCCACCGCGGCGTTTTTGGCCGTGGCCCTTTCCGCCACCGCCCCCGGCGGCGGGCCCGGCGCGATCATCGGCCCGACCATCGGCACCGTGCTGGCGGTGATCATCGTGCACGCCTACCAGGCGCTGCGCGCGGAAGCGGACCACTACCGGCAGATGGCCGAGGACCTCAAGGCCGCCCAGCGCGAGGCTGCGAAGGCCGAGCACGCCGCGGGTGTGGCGGAGGAGCGGGCGCGCCTGGCGCGCGAGGTGCACGACACCATGGCGCAAGGTTTGAGCTCCATCGTGTTGCTGGGCCGGGCGATGGACAAGCAGCTCACCCAAGGCGACCCGGCGCGCGAGACGCTGAACGTGATCCGCTCCACCGCCTCCGACAACCTGGCGGAGGCGCGCCGCTTCGTCGCCGAAAACTCCGCGAGCACGCAAACGAAACCCCCCGCGCGCGAGACGCTGCCGGTGCGGCTGGAGCGCCTGGCCCGCCACGCCCAGGACCGCCAGCGCGCACTCGGCGAACAGCTCGAGGTCCGCGTCCAGGCGGTTGAGCTGCCGGAACCGTGCGCGTCGGTGGCGGAGCGCGTCGTGCGCGAGGGCCTGAGCAACATCGTGCGCCACGCTGGTGCCTCGTCGGCGGTGGTGACCGTGGATAGGCTTGGTGCGACCGCAACCATCGACGTCTTCGACAACGGCCGCGGCATCACCGGGCCCGAGGGCTACGGCTTGAAGGGCCTGCGCGCCCGCGTCGAGGAGGTCGGCGGCGAGCTCACGGTGGAGGGCAACGTCCTCGCCGCAACCCTGCCTGTGGAGGAGAAATGACACTTCGCGTCATGCTGATCGACGACCATCCGGTCGTCCGCGCCGGCCTGCGCGCGGTGCTCAATTCCTTCGACGGCGTGCAAGTCGTCGCTGAGGCCGCCGACGGCAACGCCGAGGTGCCCGAGGGGGTGGACGTGGTGGTCTCCGACATCCAGATGCCCGGCGCGGACGGCATCGCGCTCACGCGCCGCCTCGTCGCCGCCGGAGGGCCGCCGGTGTTGATCCTGACCACCTACGACACCCAAGCCGACGTGGTCGCCGCAGTGGAAGCCGGGGCGATGGGCTACCTGCTCAAAGACGCGCCGGAAGAAGAGCTGTATGAGGCGGTGCGGAGCGCGTCGCAAGGCAAAAGAGTGCTCTCGCCGCAGGTGGCCAACGTGCTGGCGGACCGGCTGGTCAACCCGGCCGAGACGCTTTCCGCGCGCGAGATTGAGCTGCTGCGCGCGCTGCAGACCGGCGCCTCCAACAAGGAAATCGCCCAGCAGCTGTTCATCTCGCAGGCGACAGTGAAGACGCACCTGATCCACATCTACTCCAAACTCGGGGTGGACAACCGCACCGCGGCCGTGGAGGAAGCCCGGCAACGCCGGATCATATAAGCTGGCCGCCATGTCATTCATTGAGCTGAACGCTGGCCCCTGGCGCGGGGTCGCATTCCTCAGGGGCCTCGGCGGACCCAACGACACCCCCGCCGGCTGCAAATCCTTCGCATGGCGGCACGACGGCACCGCCCGCCTCGGCGGCGTGCTCGAGCGCGCGCAGGTGCAGGTGCTTGTCGACGCTGAAGCAGTCCCCGACAAGATCCAACGCGCCCAGCCGGACGCGTTTGGCCTGCGCAGCGTGACCACCGAATCCGCAGGCGAGGCCTTCGTCTTCTCCGGGCGCATGTTCGGCCGCACCGGCGCCGTGGAAACCATTGAGCCATGCGTGGCAGCCCAGCTGACCATCGCGCCGGACACCGAACTGGCGGTCACTGTCTACGAGGAGTTCGAGTACGCCGTGGTCGCCCCCGACGGGGACATCACCGTGAACAGCACCCCGGTGCCGCCGCACTCCGCCGGCATGCTGGACGCTGGCCACCGCACCCTGGGGCTGAAAAACCGCTCCGACAGCATCGCCCACGTGCTCATCCTGGGCGGCCAGCCGGCGTAGTTTCTCCGGCTTTTGCCGAGAGATTGGCCACACCCCGCGCATTCACCCAGCGGGGCGTGGCTTAACGCTGCATAATCGCAGCGTGCTTTATATTTTCTTTGCCATTCTCGCCGTCATTGCAGTCGGCTACTTCATTGCCAAAAAGGTCCACGCGGCCTCCTCCATCTTCGCCGTCGGCGTGCTGCTGCTCATGATCGCCGCAGCCACCGGGCGCATCGACCACTCCACCGCGGACATCGAATCCTCCGGCAACGCGTTCTATGACGAGCTGCTGATCATCGAGTCCCTGTTCAAGTCCCGCTTCGCCGGCACCGGCATGGCCATCATGGTGCTGTTCGGCTTCGTCGGCTACATGCGCCACATCGGCGCCGACGCCAAAACGGTGGTGGCGCTGTCCAGCCCGCTGCGCCGCTTCCACGGCTCCTACTGGCTCGTGCCCATCGGCTTTGCCGTCGCTACACTGCTGTCCTTCGTTGTGCCCTCTGCCAGTGCGTTGTCGCTGCTGCTCGTGGCCACGCTGATGCCTGCGCTCATCGCCGCGGGCCTGACGCCGCTGACCGTCGGCGCGATCGTGGCCACCGCCTCCACCATCGCGCCCTCGCCGCTGGAGGCAGGCCTGATCCAGGGCGCGGAGCTGACCGGCATGACGGTCACCGAGTTCACCTTCGGCAACGTAGCCAAAGCCACCATCCCCGCGCTGGTGGTCATCGCGTTCGTGCACATGTGGTGGCAGCACCGCTGCGACAAGAAAGACCTGGTCAAGTCCGGCGTCGGCGTGTCCGACGCCGAGCTCGAAGCGGCGAGGGACAGCGAGTCTGACCGCCGCATCCGCGAAGCCGTGGAGCGCGCCGAGGGCCTGCCCGGCTTCTACGCCATCCTGCCGCTTTTGCCGCTGCTTCTGATCATCGTCTCCGCCGCGCTGAACCGCCTCGGCGTAGTCTCCTTCGAGGCCGGCATCCTGCCGGTGACCGTGGTGTCCCTGATGGTCACCATGATCATCGAGGCCATCCGGCTGCGCGACGTCAACTACGCCGCCGACTCCCTCCAGGAGTTCTTCAAGGGCCTCGGCGAGGGCGCCGCCGGCGTGGTCTCCCTGATCGTCGCCGCCGCCATCCTGGTGGAGGGCATCACCCAGATGGGCGTGATCGAGGCCCTGACCAACCTGGCGCAGGCTTCCTCCGGCGCCGCCGTGCTGATGGTGCTGGTGTTCGTGCTGGCCACCGCCACCATGGCGCTGCTCACCGGCTCCGGCGTCGCGCCCTACTTCGCGTTCTCCGAGATGGTGCCCGGCATCGCCGCCGACTCCGCCGTGTCCGCTCCGCAGATGCTCACCTCCATCTGGGCGGCGTCCAACACCATGCGCCAGGCCTCTCCGGTTAACGCGGCGGTGCTCATCGTCGCTGGCGCGCTGCAGGTCAACCCGATCGATGTGGTCCGCCGCACCGCCGTGCCGCTGACCGCGGGCGCGGTGACTGCCGTCGTGTGTGCGTTCCTGTTCGTGGTTTAGGCCGTAAGGTTGCCGGTATGACCGTTTCTGTGCTCATGATCGTGGAGGGCACCTCGCCCGAAATTTCCCGTTGCGTCAACGTCGAGGAGACCATGACGCTGGGCGAGTTGTCCCAGATCATCGACGCGTCCCTCGGTTTCACCGGTGCCGCCACCCACCTTTACGTCAGCCAGGAGGGCGCGCAGCGCTCCGTCTTCACAGCCGCGCCCGGCCCCGGCGAGCACCAGGAAAACGAGCTCACCGTCGCCGAGATGCGGCCCATGACCTACGTCTACGACCCCGCCGCCAACTGGAACATCCACGTCGAGGTCTTGGGCCCCTCCAACATCGAGGGCCCTACGCCCATGCTTATCGACGCAGCCGGGCCCGACGTCGTCGAAGCCTGCTCGGGGCCAGAGCTGATGACCACCTTCCGCAACCAGGCCCGCCTTCTGGCCGCCGGCATCGAGCCGGACTTGGAGACCATCACCCTGATGTTTTCCTACCTGCCCGTCATGCCGCCGGAGCGCATGCTCGACCGCATGACGCAGGCCGACCCGGTGTCCGTGGCCACCCGCATCGGCAACGTCGCCGAGGAGATGTTCTTCGACGAGGTCGCCGCCGCCGACGAAGGCACCGAAGGCCCCGGCCTGGCCCAACACTTCGACGACTTCCTCCAGTCCCGCCCGGACCTGCTCCAGATCATCGACATGGACCCGCACCCGGAGCGCAACCCCACCATGATCAACGCCGTGACCGAGTTCTTCGGCGACGTGCTAGGCGGGCCGGACGGGGTAGACGTTCCCGACGTGCCGGGCATGCCTGGTCCGCCGGCGACGCAGAGCCTGCCTGCCTTCCCCGGCTTCGGGCCGGATTCCTTCGACGATCTACCCGATGTCACCGACATTTTCGCCGAGCTCATGCGCATCTTCTCCCCCGGGGTGCCATACGAGCACGGGGGGATGCCCGCCGCATTCGCTGGGAAAGTGCGCGACCTGACGGAGCTGCCGTTCCCCAACACTGTCGCCGACCTGCTCCTCGACGCCCGCCTGCTGAAAAAGCGCGGCGGCAAGCTGACCCCCACCAAAGCAGGCCTGGCCTTTCTCAACCACGACAACCCCATCCCTAAGACCGCCGACAACATCCGCCTCGGCTTTGAAAAACTGATGGGCGAGGAAATTTGGCGTTCCATCGTGGAGTGGATCGTCGACGACGAGCCGCTCAACCCCAAGGCGGAGAGCTGGCTGCTCTGGCCAGAGGCGTTCGGCATCCTGCGCGAAACCGCACCCACCCAAGTGTTCTGCACCGCGCAGGGCCTGCAGCTGCTGGAGCTGCACTACGCCCACTACACCGGGAGCAACTAGCCCCCTCGCCGCCCCCGCCGAGCCCCTCTTTGCGTGGCGGCGGAAGCCAGCCCCCTCACCCCACCACCAGGTACAGCCCCAGCCCGCCGGTGCCGAGCATCATCGCGGTCAGTAAGAACACGGCGGCGGCGTTGGGGGCGCTGCGCTCGTCGGCAAGCGCGGAGGCTTCGAAGCGGTACGCCCGCCGGTTCAGCGCCACGATCACCAGCGCGCCCGCCGCCAGCGCCACCGCCGCCACCACGATCAGCGCCGGGTAGGAACCGGCCCACCGCACCAGTGTGGCCGCGCAGACGAGCATGGCCAGCGCGGTGCGGGTCCAGCTCATGGCGGTGCGCTCCGGCTGCAGGCCGGGGTCGGTCACGGCAATCATGCGAGCAGGCTCACCGCCACGACCGCCGCCGCGACGAACACCGCCACGCACAGCACGGGGATGATGGCGGGGGCGGGCAGGGGCTCGTCGTGACGCAGGGCCCGCTCGATGCGCACCCACCGCACCGCCGCACCTGCGGAAATGGCCATGGCGATCACGATAACGGCCGCTGCCGCGACCTTGCGTACGCCGGGTTCGATGCCTGGCAGCTCGAACGCCTCGAGCGCGATGCCGCCCGCCAAGAACGCGAGCGCGGTGCGGGTCCAGGCGAGGAAGGTGCGCTCGTTGGCCAGGGTAAACCGCGGGTCGGGCTCCCCGCCGGTGGGGAAGACCCGCCTGGTAAACCATCCGCGCTCGCTCATGCGGTCAACCCTAGCGCCGCCCACACCACGAGGCTCACCGCGCCCACTGCCGCAATGCACCAGAGCACTGTTGCGCGATTGCCTCTCGACGTCCCTCCGGCCGCCCCCGCCCCCAGCCACGCACCCACGACGTTGCAGAGCACGTCGTCAGTGTCGCTGTAGCCCCACGAGAACACGTACTGGGCAACCTCGATGCCGAGGCTGCACACCAGGCCGAACAGTACCGCCCGCCCCACCGACCCCCGGTACGCGACGAAGCCGACCGGCAGAAACAGCGCAATGTTGCCGAAGAGGTTCAGCCACGGCCCCCACCACACGCGCGCGTACTGGAAGGTCTCGAAGGGGTTGAGCCGTACCTGGCTGAGCTGGTGGGACTCCGCCGTCCACAACCCGGGGATGGACACGAACGCCTTTCCCACCGTGAACGCGAGCACGACCAGCGCGGTCACCACTATCGCCGCGGCGTGGGCGGCGGCGTCGTTGGTTTTGCTCGTTGATTTCACCCGGCCCACCGTAGGCGCAGATTCTGCTTGCGGCTTGGATGGTGCATATGAAGTGGATAACCGTGGGGGTGCACTTCCCGCCGGCCCGCAGTTACAGTTATTACAGATGAACGATGGAAGGAGGACCCCATGTCCAACGCACTGCTTGGTCAGTTGGAGGGGAATTCGCTCGGCGAGGCAGAACTTGAGCGTCTGCGCGAATTCATACGCAAGGAACAAGATTCCCCGCTGGGTGTCCTTCTTCAGCGGGTCGCGGAGGCAAACGAAGACGGCATCACCGTGAACTTGCTTGCCGACGATGCGGAGCTCTCCCCGAACCAGGCTGCAAAGCTCATGAAAATGAGCCGCCCGCACCTGCTAAAGTTTATGAGGGACGGTGACCTTCCCTTCCACCTCGTGGGCAGCCACCAGCGCCTAAAGATGTCCGATCTCCGCGATTTCATGGCGACTCGTGAGGCTGGGGCGGAGTTCGTCGCCAACGCGTTGCACGACACCCATGATTCTGCGCATTCCAAATACTCGGGCGATGCCCTGTCGGAGCTGGAGGACCTCTAGGTGTACTGACCGAAGACGTTGGTCGAAAGCTGGCGGCCTTGGGTGCGTTGGGTCTCAGGTCTAGTCTTCTAGCAGTGCCACCGGAGCGGGAACACCGCTGCGCCTGTCAACCAGTCAAGGCAGTCTTCGCGTTTGCAGCAGTTCGAAGACGGTTCGGGCGAAGTGTCAGACGGAGCTGATAAGCATGGCTCGTCCGGGACGCTCTGGCCGCAGGGAAAGGAAGGCGCTCGGGAATCATGGCTAAGTCCGTCTTCTACTCGTTCCACTATCTCCGCGACGTTCACCGCGTCCAGTTGGTGCGCAACATCAACGCCTTGGAGGGGTAGCCACTGCTGAACGCTCAGGGATGGGAATCAGTTCGCCGTCAGGGCGATCAGGCGATCAAGAACTGGATCCAGAAGGAGATGGCATACAAGAAGGCAGTGATCGTGCTCATCGGTCAAGAGACAGCCAGTCGCCCCTGGGTCAAGTACGAGATCAAGAAGGCATGGGCCGACAGGAAACCCCTTCTTGGCGTCCATATCCACGGACTGTCCTCGATGGGAAGCGTGGATTCCCTGGGGCGGAGTCCCTTCAATCCCGCTGCTGGCATCCCGGTCTTCGATCCGACCGTCCTGAGTTGGACCGGTGGCATCGATTCGAAGGCCACGTACGGCAAGTTGGTCGACAACTTGGAACGGTGGTCTGCGCAGGGGGTTGTGCGGCCATGATCGACGTTCAAGAGTGTCCCTTCTGCGAGATCGTGCAGCGGGAGGATCCGGATGCGCGGGAGGTGTATCGAGACGAACACGTAGTTGCCTTCTTCCCGCTGGAGCCTGCCACACTGGGGCACACCTTGGTGGTTCCCCGGCACCATATCTCGGACATCTGGAGTCTCGACGACGAGCTCGCGCGGCACCTAGGCGTTGCGACCACCCGATTGTCTCAGGTGGTCAAGCACGTGCTGCGTCCTGAGGGCCTCAACGTCATCCAGTCGAATGGGAGAGCTGCCACGCAAACTGTGTTCCACCTCCACGTTCACATCGTCCCTCGATGGAGCAACGACTCCGTTGGTCGCATCTGGCCGCCAATAACGAACTACACCGAGGAGCAGAAGGACGCTGCATGGGAGAAGCTGCGAATCGCTTGTCGACAGGTGCCGCCCTCATGACGGCCGCCGAAGGTGGTTCTGCGAAGGCCGAGGACGTGCGCAAGCACCTCGACTTCATCCAGGCGGTGGTCACCAGGATGTCAGCCGCCTCCGCGAATGCCAAGGCGTGGCTTCTCCCTATTGTGACTGCGACATATGGCTACGCGTTGACTCAACATGCAGGAACTGTCGCGCTCTTGGGGGTATTGGCGGCTGGACTATTCGGCTTCCTCGACGCGAACTACCTCCGGCAGGAGCAGGCGTATCGCGCGCTCTACGACGCGGTGGCAAATGGAACTCGCGATGTACCGCTCTTCTCCTTGGATGTTGCGCACGCTTCCGATCCGACTCCTGAGCCCGTTGCCCGATGGGAACGCACCTTGGCGCGGCTCCACTGCTGGATCCCTCGCGGGCGCGTGTGGGCTTCATGGTCGATTGCACACTTCTACGGGGTCCTTCTCCTGGTCGGCATGGCGATCTTCATGGCTGCCTAGCAGTTGACTTGGCCTCAATGCCCGTCAATCGTGAGAAGGGTGGCTGGTTGCCGCAGGCGGTGTGGGGGCGGTGGTGGTTGTAGTAGTGCAGCCAGCCGTCGAGCTCTCCGCGGCGCTCGGCCTCGGAGGTGTAGCAGCGTTCGTAGGCCCAGCCGTCGACCAGGGTGCGGTGGAAGCGTTCGATCTTCCCGTTGGTCTGGGGTCTGTAGGGCCGGGTCCGCTTGTGTTTGATGTTCTTCACCAGCCCAACCCGGTCAGCGTGTCGCAACCCGGCTACCACACTTGGTGAGGAAGAGCTGCTAACGTGGTTCGGCGATGGCCTGGGCACGTCCTTGTTCCTAACCGTCGTGCGCTGGGGTCCGCGTGGACCGCTCGGCCAGCGTCCATCCAGTCAGGAGGCAGTCAGCAGATGTTCGACGACAACGGCTCATTCCTACTCGCCATGTTCGAGTTCTTCATCTTCTTCGCATGGTTCATGTCCCTGTGGTGGATCTTCGGAGATCTCTTCCGCAGCAAGGACCTCGGCGGCTTCGCGAAGGCGCTGTGGGTGGTGTTCATCATCGCGCTGCCGTTCATCGGAACGCTCGCGTACCTGCTTGTTCGAGGTCGGGGGATGACCGACCGCGCGGTCGAGGCGCGCCAGGAGCTCCAGCAGCGGCAGGATGAGTACATCAAGTCCGTCGCCGGCGGCTCCGCCGGATCGAGCCCGACCGATGAGATCGCCTCGGCGAAGGCCCTTCTCGACTCGGGAGCGATTACCCAGCAGGAGTTCGACCAGATCAAGGCAAGGGCGCTCTCCTCGGTCTGACCCTGGTCCGCTCCCTCGCCAGCCG
Organism: Corynebacterium sp. HMSC034A01; assembly: GCF_001838175.1. NCBI lineage: Bacteria > Bacillati > Actinomycetota > Actinomycetes > Mycobacteriales > Corynebacteriaceae > Corynebacterium > Corynebacterium sp. HMSC034A01. Next base: position 49,478 of record NZ_KV835947.1, read on the forward strand.
CAGCGTCGCGGTCCGAGGGCGACCATCCGGCGCGGCCTTGTCGCGGGGCGAATTCGCGGTTCGCCGGACGCTGGCCAGCTTGGCTCCTAGGCTCCGGGTGCCGCGCCGCCATCGAGGGGGCGCCACCTGACCTTGGGGGTCACTCGATGGCTCTGGTTGTGCACCGGTTCACAGCGTAAGGTCTCGCCCGCCACCCGCGGCGCCGCTTCTGTCGAGGGTGGTCCTTCTCTATGCCACAAGGTCAACGCGGCGCTGGGATCTCATGGCCGCAGCGGGGCGAGGTCAGCGTCAACGCCGCCTCGACCACCACTGAACTGGACGGCAGCGGAGTGGTCGTCGCACCGGGATGGCTGACGCAGCTCAGTGTCGGCCACGTACTGGTCGGCGACTCGGGCGAGACCGTGCCGCGCGATCAATTCGAGAGCACCTGCGACTAGCTGTACTGACCGGGTACGTTGGTCAAGCGTGAGAAGGGCGGCTGGTTGCCGCAGGCGGTGTGGGGGCGGTGGTGGTTGTAGTAGTGCAGCCAGCCGTCGAGTTCTCCGCGACGTTCGGTCTCGCTGGTGTAGCAGCGGGCGTAGGCCCAGCCGTCGGCCAGGGTGCGGTGGAAGCGTTCGATCTTCCCGTTGGTCTGCGGCCGATAGGGCCTGGTGCGCTTGTGCCGGATGCCGAGCTCGTGGCAGGTGTCTCGCCACAGGTGTGAGCGGTACGCGCCGCCGTTGTCGGACAGGACCCGCTCAACGGTCACCCCGCGTGCGTTGAACCACTTGACGGCCCGAACGAGGACCGCGGTGGCGGTGAGGGCAGTTTCGTCGTCGTGGATCTCGGCGTAGGCGACGCGGGAATGGTCGTCGATGACGGTGTGGACGTAGGCCTTGCCCATCAACGGGTCGCTGTACTTGTTCTTAGGCTTGCCCGGGGTGGCGGCGCGGTTCTTCTCGCCCTGCTGGCGGCCGACGTAGCGCCAGCCGCCGCCGTCGGGGATGTTGCCGAGCTTCTTCACGTCGACGTGCAGCATCGCCCCGGGGTGATCGTGCTCGTAGCGGCGGACCGGCTCCCCGGTTGCCCGGTCGACATGCGAAAGCCGGTTCAGGTGCGCGTCGACCAGGATCCGGTGGACCGTCGACGGCGCGATCCCCAGCCGGCACGCGAGCTGGACCGGGCCCTCGCGCAATCGGAGGCGGAGCTGAATGCAGCGCTTCGTCGTCTTCGGGTTGGTCCTGTTTGGCGAGTGGTGAGGCCGCGAGGGGCGGTCCTGCATGGACTGGCCCGCCCGGTAGCGGTCGGCCCAGCGCTTCACAGTGGGCCAAGAGACCTGAAACCTGGCGGCGACCTCGCTTATCGGCCAGCCCTGGTCGACCACGAGCTGGGCGACGATCAAGCGATGGCGCGGCGTGAGAGCGGCGTTGGGATGAGACATGAAGAAGCCTCCCTGAGTGGCAGACGCCGCCCAAGAAGGCCAAGTGCCCCCGCGGGGCGGCTCGAAGGTGTGTGAGTCAGGCAGCAGCGGAAACGTGCAGTACCTCGTAGGCGGCGACATCGGTGGAGCTCTCGTCGGCTTCACGGGTGCAGAGTTCGACGAGGATGACGGTCCAGGCCGTGACGTCGACGGCGGCGACGCGGGCCACGGTGGAGTCAGTGGTCGTGGCGAGGAAGCCCGCGGTGATGTCCTCGATGCAGTGGGACGGCGCGGCGCCAACCGGGAGGGGCACGGTCTCGACGGTCAGGCTTCGGGCTGCGGAGTAGTCGGCCGGGCCGGCAACAAACTGGTGGACAGTCCAGTCGTGGATCGGGTAGCGGCCGAAGTCGCGCACGATGGCCGAGTAGCCGGGTTCGCCCAAGCAAAACTGACGCATTCCGTCGATGTCGCGCCAGACGTAGAAGGGTGCGTAAGCGTTCCGGGGTGCACCCTTGGCATTCTCCTGGATGAGGTAGGCCTTGAACTCCAGCCCGTGGTAACCGTCCATGAGATGTCCCGTGCGAGTGACGCGATCGCGGATAATCTGCATGTCGTAGTCGGTGGGCAACGTGATCTGGTACTGCATGGCGTGCATCAGTGGTTCTCCTTGGTGGCGTGCGAGTAAGTGGTGGGAGTGACGGCCTCCTGCCAGCAGATGGTCGACAGGTCATCGGCAGCTTGCTGGCCCCTGCCGGGCCGAGTACGTCGCGTGGGGCTCTTTCAATCCGAGCCCCGCGTCTCGGGCGTTCATCGAACAGGTCAAGGAATCAATCGCCCTGCACATGGTCGGCTGATGCCGGTCCCATCGATCAACGTCTCCGGTCCGTACATCTAGGAGTCTCGCTGTTCCGCGAACAGTACGCAATGCTCGCGCGACCGGCACCTCCCGTTCGCATTCAGGGCAGACCGGAAGATCTTGATGCGTAAGGTTGTCGCGGACAGGCACCCACCATTTGCCACACACCGCTTGGACGGCCTTGCCGGTGAAGAATGCCTCGTTCAGATCTCGTTTTCGCGAATAGTGCAGCACGGTGGGCGGGGGAGTCTCCACAAACTCGGGTTTCAGGGCGGATACGGGCAGGTCCAAAACGGAAATCAACGTCGCGCGTGACACCGCCAGCTGAAGCTTGAAGGTGCTGGCCGCCAGACTTTCAGTCATCTCTTCTGGGACGTTGAGCAAAGCGATCAAGTCGGCAACGAGATCTTGCGTGTGGACGAAGTAGCTCTCCCAATTCCGTATCCGCACCGACACCATGTCCACTTCAAGGGTCAAGTCCCGTGTAGTGGTGTAGCCG
>NZ_KV835948.1:0-4763 GCF_001838175.1 Corynebacterium sp. HMSC034A01
TCGAGTTCTCAAACAACACCAGCACACCCAGAACCAACCCACACAACAGTGAGCCAGCCTCAAGTGACTTTGGAATCCACCAGCGATTGTTTTCCTGCCCGCCACACAAACCAGAGAACCTTGAACCAGTCTCTCCAGCGGGGCGTTGTCGGTCTCGCTGACTCGATATAAGTTACACACACCCCACACACAACACAAACCCGCAGATCACGGCAGGTTTTTATGCGCGTTCTACATGCGCTCCAAGCGCATTCAACTGCTCGACAAAGGCCGGGTATCCGCGATCGATGTGGTGCACCTCGTGCACGGTGGTCACACCGTCGGCGACCAGGCCGGCAAGAACTAAACCGGCGCCGGCGCGGATGTCGGAGGACCACACGTCGGTGGAAGACAGCTGGTCCACCCCGCGCAGCATGACGTGGTGGCCGTCCACGTTGGCGTCAGCCCCCAGGCGCAGCATCTCGTCGACGAACCGGAAGCGTGCCTCGAAGACGTTCTCGGTAATCACGGAAACTCCGTCCGCAATCGTTGCGAGTGCGATCGCCATGGGTTGCAGGTCCGTGGGGAATCCGGGGTACGGCAAGGTCTGGTAGTCCACGGCGCGGGGGCGCTCATCCATGCGCACTCGGAACCCGTTGTCGTAGGTCTCTACATCGGCGCCGGCGAGCTTTAGTTTCGACAACGCCAGGTGCAGATGCCCGGGCGCAGCGCCGGTGACGGTGATGTCGCCCTGCGACATTGCCGCCGCGTACGCCCAAGTGCCGGCGACGATACGGTCGCCGACCACGGTGTGCTCCGTTGGCGAAAGCGCCTCCACCCCGTCGACGGTGATGGTGGACGTGCCTGCGCCGTCGATGCGCGCGCCCATGGAATTGAGCATGGAGCACAGGTCCACAATCTCCGGCTCTCGCGCCGCGTTGTCCAGCACGGTTCGCCCCTCTGCGAGCACCGCCGCGGTGACGATGTTCTCAGTCGCACCCACCGACGGGAAGTCCAGCTTGATGGAAGCCCCGGTGAGCTTCTCTGCACGTGCAACCACTGCTCCGTGCTCGATGTGGGTGGTCGCGCCCAGCTTCTCCAAGCCGGACTGATGCATGTCCAGCGGCCGCGACCCAATGGCGTCACCGCCCGGGAGTGCCACGTACGCCTCGGTGCAGCGGGCGACCAACGGTCCGAGCACTGCCACAGAAGCGCGGAACTGGCGTACCGCGTCAAAGTCGGCGTGCGGGGACACCTCGGCCGGAGTATGGATGCGCACGACATCGCCGTCGATCTCCACCTCGCACCCCAGTCCGACAAGGACGTCGCGCATCAGCGGGACATCCAAAATCTGGGGGCAGTTGCGCAGCGTGGTGGTGCCTTCGGCCAGAAGGGCCGCGGCCATCAGCTTGAGCACGCTGTTCTTGGCGCCGTCGACGCGAACTTCGCCCGCAAGTCGGGCGCCGCCTGAAACCAAAAACCGTTCTTTCACGTCCGCCACAGTACAGAACCGGAGGGACGTCGATAAGCAATTGCCTAAGGCAGCGCGCCGATGCGGCGGGCGGCGTTGACTGCTTCATAACGGGTGTGAGCACCGAGTTTGCGCATCACGCTGCGCAGGTAGGACTTCACAGTCTCCGCGCCGATGCCCATCTCGGCGGCAGCCTCGACGTTGGTGTGCCCCAGCGCCACGCACGCGAGCACGTCGAGCTCGCGTGCCGAAAGCTTGGTCGTCTGTTTGACGGCGACCGGCGAAACCAGCTGCTCGCAGAGCTGCTCCAGCTCCTTGCGCAGCTTCTCGTCCTCCACCCGGTTGGTCAGCATGCGCAGCTTGGAGTGGGTTGCGCGGACCTGTTCCCACTCCGCGCCGTTCATCGCGCGGCCGGTCTTGGCGCCTGCCCGGTCCCCTCCCTCAGAAGACCGCAACGCCGCGTTGACGGCGAGCTCCTGCTCGAGGGTGCGCGCGGTCATGGCGACCTCTTCGATAACCTTGTCGCCCAAACGCACTGGCGAGTGCACGCCCACATACAAAACGCCCCGAATCTCCCGCTGCACGATCACCGGCACCGCCACGACAGAGTGCAGGCCCTCGTCCTGAATCTGCTGGTCGTACTCGTGCGAGATCACGGCAGCGCGCGTGTAGTCGGCGATACCCACGGCGCGACGGGTGGACACGACACGCCCGCCCACGCCGGCGCCCTCGGCGATACTGAGGTTCTGCAGGGCCGGGGTACGCAGGCCGATCCACTGGGTGATCTGGATCCGGTTGTCCGACAAGAGGGTGCCGTACATGGCAACTGGAATGCCGGTTGCGGTCTTCAGCGCGGTCAGGGCCGCGCGGATCGCGTCATCGTCGTCCTTGATGCGCTGCGCATCCATCGTCATACGTGTCGCCTTCCACCGTTTCGGGGGCACCCGTTTGGGGCACACCCGAATCCGAACAGGACTCAAAAACAAACGTGATCATATCGCGCGAACGGGGGTAGCCAAACTTAACCCCGTTCCAAAAGCGTTCAACGCGCCCTGCCGGACCAAACCAAATCCCATCTCCGAACCGTGCGGTTCACACACAACAAACCGTCTTGTCTACTTCGGGGTGTATGCTGTCCCCCGGACAACCAATGGACCACTGAAACCCCAGGAGGGGATGAATTATGACGAAGATCGCAAGCAACGTTCTGGATCTCATCGGCGGCACCCCGCTCGTCGAGCTGAAGGACATCACCGAGGCCAACGGCTCCAAGGCCCGCGTGCTGGCCAAGCTGGAGTTCTACAATCCGGCAAACTCCGTCAAGGACCGCATTGGCAAGGCCATCATCGAGGCCGCAGAGGCATCCGGCGACCTGAAACCGGGCGGCACAATCGTGGAGGCCACCTCCGGAAACACCGGCATCGCACTCGCGCTCGCGGGCGCGGCAAAGGGCTACAAGGTCATCCTGACCATGCCGGAGACCATGTCCAACGAGCGCCGCGTGCTCCTGCGCGCCTACGGCGCAGAAATCGTGCTCACCCCGGGCGCCGCCGGTATGAAGGGTGCCGTGGAGAAGGCCAACGAGCTGGTGGAGCAGAACGAGGGCGCCATCCTGGCCCGCCAGTTCGAGAACGAGGCCAACCCGAAGATCCACTACGCCACCACCGGCCCGGAGATCTGGGAGGACACCGACGGCGAGGTGGACATCCTCGTCGCAGGTGTGGGTACCGGCGGCACCATCTCGGGCGCCGGCAAGTACCTCAAGGAGCAGAAGGCGGACGTCAAGGCCGTGGCCGTCGAGCCGGCCGCTTCCCCGCTGCTGTCCAAGGGCGAGGCTGGCCCGCACAAGATCCAGGGTCTGGGCGCCAACTTCATCCCGGGCACGCTGGACCGCAACGTCGTGGACGAGATCATCGCCGTGACCAACGAGGACGCCGTGTCCACCTCCCGCGAGCTCGCGGTCAAGGACGCCATCCTCGGCGGCATCTCCGCGGGTGCGAACGTCAAGGCCGCGCTGGAGCTGGCTGCGCGCGAGGAAAACGCGGATAAGACCATCGTGGTGATCATCCCGGACTTCGGCGAGCGCTACGTCTCCACCGTCCTATACGAGGACATCCGCGACTAAGCACCTTTTGCTTAGCGACGAGCTGCCGCCCCTCCCCCGGCGCCGACCCATTCGGCCCGGGGGAATTTTTATCCCCACAGAAAATGGACCGCTTGGTACACTGCGCCCCATGCTTTCCCTGGCTGCAAAGGTAGTTTCCACTGTCCGCGAGGACCTGGCAAACGCGCGCGATCACGACCCCGCCGCTCGCGGCGACGTCGAAAACGCGGTGGTGTACTCGGGTCTGCACGCCATCTGGGTGCACCGCATCTGCCACGCCATGTGGGAGCGCGACTGGAAGGGTCCGGCGCGCATCCTGGCGCAGCTGAACCGGTTCTTCACCGGCATTGAGATCCACCCCGGCGCGACGATCGGCCGGAGGTTCTTCATCGACCACGGCATGGGCATCGTCATCGGCGAAACCGCGGAGATCGGCGACGGTGTCATGCTCTACCACGGAGTGACCCTGGGCGGGCAGGTGCTCACGCAGACGAAGCGCCACCCCACCATCGGCGACAACGTCACCATCGGCGCCGGCGCCAAGGTGTTGGGCCCGGTGACCATCGGCTCCGGCTCCGCAGTCGGCGCGAACGCCGTGGTGACCAAGGACGTGCCGGAAAACTCGATTGCGGTGGGCATTCCGGCGAAGGTCCGTCCGCGCAAGACGGACGAGTGCGTGAAGCTTGTGGACCCGGACAGCTACATCGACCCGGGCAGCTACATCATCTAATTAGGCGAGTAGGTCCCGGTACTGCGGGTTCTGCTCGATGTAGCGCTCCACCGCGGGGCAGGACGGGGTGACCTGCATGCCGTCGGCGCGGGCGTCGTCGAGCGCCGCCTGGATCAGCGGCTTGGACAGGCCTTGGCCGCGGAACTTCGGGTCCACCACCGTGTGCGGCAGGTCGCGCACGCCGTTCGCGTCGGCGTAGGTGGCAAAGCCGGCGACTTCTTCGCCGACGAGGATTTCGTACTGGCCTTCCGTTTCGTTCTTGTGCACGGATACTTCCGGGTTATCAGACATGCGGCCGACTATATATGCGAAACCCCTTCCGCGTCGCTGCGGAAGGGGTTTCGGGAGTGTGGCCAGAGCCAGGATCGAACTGGCGACCCCACACTTTTCAGGCGTGTGCTCTACCAACTGAGCTATCTGGCCGGAACTACTCGTTTGCCAAGCAATTCAGCGACCCTGACGGGACTTGAACCCGCGAC
>NZ_KV835948.1:4863-28059 GCF_001838175.1 Corynebacterium sp. HMSC034A01
CGGCGCGCTAACCAACTGCGCCACAGGGCCATATTCTGTTGTTTCTGTGCCCGCTCAAGTGCGTTTCACACTGTCGCTTGCACGAGTTGATACATTACACAGCCCCCTAACATGGCGACAAATCGCCAGCTTAGGAGAGGTATCTCCCGGTTTCAGACCCGGTGCTTTCGTGCTTACCGACGCCCACGCGCGACGAAGAAGACAACCGCCCCGGCCACCAGCAGCAGCACCAGCAGGCCGCCGAGCAGACCCGGAACGAGCCCGAAGCCGCCAGCCTCGTCGTCCTCCGCGGCGTTGACCTCCGCATCGTCTTCCCCGCTGTCCTGACTGTCCTGCGAGGCTGAAGTCTCGGTTGTGTCGTCCGCCGCGTCGAATTTGATCGGTTCGACGGACGGCTCCGGACCGTCCTCGTGCGTCGGTGTCCAATCCGGGCCGCCGTTGGCCGGCTCGCCATCCATGACCACCTCGAATTCAAAGGGCTGCTCCACGCCAGCGATGTCGTAGCCCTCGTGCACCCACCCCATGCCGAGCCACACGTAGTACTCGCCCTGGTAAGGCGTATTCGTGCCGTGCCACACATACTGGTTAAAGGTTTCCGGGTCGGACTCCGCAGCGTCCTGGAAGAAGTTCAACGGGTGGCGCAGTACCTCGTTGCGCATCGGGTCGTAGATGCCGAAACCGAGGCTATCGGCGTTGTGCGCGACCGACTCCGGCGTTTTCACCTTCACCACCGGCCGCTGCCCGTACGCCACCGGGATCTTATAGAACCTGAATTCACCAGGGATGATGTTGTCGGAGTACGTGCCCTCGGTGATGTCCACCGCATCATTGAACCCGGTGCCGCCGGAAATTGGCTTGGGGTTCTCAATCGGCAGCTCCCCTAGGTAGTCGCCGGCTTTGGTAATACGGCCGTCGGACCACTCGGTTTTCTGTTCATCGTCGTGAATCGGCTCATAAAACACGCCGACCTCGAGCGAAATGTCCCCAACGTCGTTCCCTTCGACGTCGGACACCTGCATTTTGACCAGGATGTCGCTCATGTCGCACTCCATGTCCGACTCCTCGTTGCGCTCTGCCGAGGCGTTCGCAGAGTCGATCCCATAGTCCGGCCCAGCAGAGACGAATGCGGAGTGCGTAACGGGGAACCAGCCGCACTCTGCGTCGCCCTCGTTGGTGACCTCCACCGGATCAATCTTGAGGTGGCCGTCCTCCCACATGCCGTCGGTCTGCCACACGGGTGAAAACACCATGCGCGCGTTGTGGCGCGGCGGCACGGAAATGCGGAAGTACCGGTCCTTCGCAGTGCCCCGGTCCGGCGTCACCGTGGTCTGGTACTGCCCCTCGCCCAGCCACTTCGCGTCCTCCGGGGTGTCCGAGAACTCGAATTCGGTGCCGCCGGTCTGGTACTTCTCCACCCCGCGCTGGGACAAAAACTTCAGCGACTCCGCCAAGCTGCTCGCATCGGCCGCCTCCAGGAACTGCCCGCCGCCAGCTTCCGCGATACACTCCAGCTCCGCGCGAGCCTCCTCATCGGCTTTGAACCCGACAGTGTGGATCGCCAGGTCAACGCCGTTGCCGGCCAATTCTTTGGCCACGTCGCACACCTCCGGCGGCGCGCAGGTGTCAATGCCGTCGGAGACCAGAATGATCGAGCGCTCCCCCTCGTTGCCCAACTCCTCTGCAGCTTTGCGCAGCGCGTTGCCCATCGGCGTGTAGCCCTTCGGCGTGAGCCCGTCGATAGCCGTGCCGAATTTTTGTTTGTCCACCTTGCCAATGGGCACGAGGCGCTCGATATCCTTGCAGCCCTTTTCGCGGTTGTCGGGCGCGTTGGATTCCTGCGCGCCGTAGGCGATAAGCCCCATCTGCGCGGTTTCCGGCAGGAAATCAACCAGCTCGCGGGTCGCCTTCTTCGCCGCGTCGATGCGCGGCCCCTCGGCGTCCTCCTCGACCATGGAATAGGACGCATCCAGGATTAGGACACCCTTCGCGTCGGCGGAGCCTCCGCTTGCCGACGCCCGCGTGGTCGAGCCCGACAGCGTCTTCGTCTCAGTGCTCACCGCAGTACTCGATTCCGCGGGCCTACCCGTCGATGTCTCCGTCGCGAATGCTGGCGCTACCCACGCCAACATGCAAGCGATGACAAGCGCGAGCACAACTACGGACCGACTTTCCCGTTTCGCATGCGACATTACCCAAGTCCCCTTCAGTATATGTCCGCAATCACAGTACACAATAAAAGTGGATCAGGACTTCCGCAACAGGTGTTAGGAAGACAGGTATCTCCCGGTTTCGGACCCGGTGCGTTCATGCCTATCGACGAGCTGCCGCACCGTGCCCGCATCCACCACTCGCCCACCTGCTGAGCCGGCACCGGGACCCAGGTCGATGACGTAGTCGGCGCGGGAGACCAGCGCGAGGTTGTGCTCCACCACAATGACAGTCGCGCCGGAATCCACCAGCCGGTCAAACAGCTCGACCAAGCGCGCGGTGTCGGTAAGGTGCAGGCCGGTGGTGGGCTCGTCCAGCACGTAGGCGGGCGCCGGCTTCTTCAGACTGGCGGCCAGCTTCAGGCGCTGGCGCTCGCCGCCGGACAGCGTGGTCAGCGGCTGGCCGAGCGTGACGTAGCCCAGCCCCACGTCGATCAGGTGCCCGCACATCTTGGCCGCGGCGTTGACCTTGTTCTCCTTCAGGTAGGGCTGCGCCTCATCGGCGGGCATGGCCAGCACTTCGGCGATGCTCTTGCCGCCGAGGGTGTGCACGAGCACGGCGTCGTCGAAACGTTTGCCCTCGCAGACCTCGCAGGGCACGTCCACGCCCTGCATCATGCCGAGATCCACGTAGACCACGCCCGCACCCTTGCAGTGCTGGCACGCGCCGGCGGAATTGGGCGAGAACATTGAAGCCGGCTCGCCGGAGGCTTTCGCAAACGCCTTGCGGATCGGGTCCAGCGCGCCGGTGTAGGTGGCAGGGTTGGAGCGCCGCGAGCCGGAGATGGGCGCCTGGTCCACCCACACCGCGTCTTCCAGCAGCGCGGAATCCTTCAACGCGCGCAGCAGGGAGGACTTGCCGGAACCCGCCACGCCAGTCACCGCGGTGAGCACGCCTGTGGGGATGTCTACGTCGATGCCGGCGAGGTTATTCTCGCTGGCCCCGCGCACCTTGAGCCACCCGCCAGGCTCGCGCGGGTCGTCCTTGATCTCGACGCCGAGCTTGAGACTTTCGCCTGTGCGTGTGCCGGCCTCGCGCAGCTTGGCAACGGTGCCTTCAAACACAATCTGGCCGCCCTCGGTACCCGCACCGGGGCCGAGTTCGATGACGTGGTCCGCGATCTCGATCGTCTGCGGTCGGTGCTCCACCACGAGCACGGTGTTGCCCTTGTCCCGCAGCGCAGCGAGCAGGCCGTTCAACCGATCGATGTCGGCGGCGTGCAGGCCCGCGGTGGGCTCGTCGAAGACGTAGGTGACGTCGGAAAGCGCGGAACCGAAGTGCCGGATCATCTTCACACGCTGCGACTCGCCGCCGGAGAGCGTGGAGCTCGGCCGGTCCAGCGCGATGTAGCCCAGCCCGATGGCGACAAAGTTCGCCAGCGCCTCGCGTATGGACGCCACGAGCGGCGCCACGCCCGGCGCGTCCACCTCCTCGAACCACTCAGCAAGGTCGGCGACCTCCATCGCACACAGCTCGGCGATGTTCTTGCCGTTGATCTTCGACTCCAGCGCGTGCTGCGCCAGCCGGGTGCCGCCGCAGGCGGGGCAGTCAACCTGGGTCATGGCGCGGTCCACGAACTCACGGGCGGATTTTTGCAGCCCCTCCTTCTCCTTGCTCAGCAGCGAGGACTCCAGGCGCGGGATGAGCCCCTGGTAGGTGGTGTTGAAGCCTAAGTACTGGACCTTCTCGGGCTCGCCGTAGAGCAGGGCGTGGCGCTGCTCAGCCGTAAACTCGCCCACCGGCACGTCCACCGGGAATTTCCCGGCTTCGGCGTAGGCGCGGAACTGCCACGAGCCGGGCTTGTAGCCGGGCGCGAGGATGGCGCCGTCGTCGATGGACAGTGAGTCGTCCACCACCTGCGCCTCGTCGAACTTGCTCGCACGCCCGGTGCCGGCGCACTCCGGGCACATGCCGCCGGTGCGGGTGAAGGTCTTCACCACCTTTTTCTTGCCGGTCGCGTCCTTGATCGCCCCGCCGCCCGACACGCTCGGCACGTTGAACGAGTACGCGCCCGGCCCGCCTGCGTTCGGCTCCGCGATGCGCGAATACAACACGCGCAGCATGGGCGTAACGTCCGTGGCGGTGCCGACAGTGGAACGCACGTTCGCCCCAAGCGCGGACTGGTCCACCACGATCGCAGCGGTTACGCCTTCAAGCCCAACCACGTCCGGCCGCGCCATCGACGGCATGAACCCTTGGACGAAGGAGGAGTACGTCTCGTTGATCAGGCGCTGCGACTCGGCGGCGACGGTATCGAAGACCAGCGAGGACTTGCCGGACCCAGACACGCCGGCAAAGACGGTGAGGCGGCGCTTCGGGATCTGCACGGAGACGTCCCGCAGGTTATTTTCGTTCGCTCCTGTGACAACGATTGCGTCGTGGGCGTCAGCTTTGTTATTCACGGGCGCCAAGCGTAGCCGTCGCAAAGCAAAAAGCCCGAGGCGTACCTCGAGCTAAGAGCGACCCTGACGGGACTTGAACCCGCGACCTCCGCCGTGACAGGGCGGCGCGCTAACCAACTGCGCCACAGGGCCGTACCCCCAACGGGATTCGAACCCGTGTTGCCGCCGTGAAAGGGCGGAGTCCTAGGCCTCTAGACGATGGGGGCCTGTCATCAAAGACAGCCGTTGAATCATACGACACAGCCGTCGCAGCAACCAAATGAGCAGTACAGTGGGCCTCATGGCCGAAGCAATCATCTACGACGCAACCCTCAATCCAACGAAAGATGAGGTCCTTTCCGAGCATTCCCCCATCGTGGAGCCCCTCGGTTCCTACCGGGCGGTGGATCGCGACGGCGAGGTGGGCATTGAGGTCCTCGTCGGCCGCGATGTCAACGGAGCGCTGCGGCAGTTCGGCGTCTCCTACCGCGACGCGGGGGCCAAGCTTGACGACGAGCTCACGCCCATGGACCACTCCGTCCTCGGCGCCCGCTCCGTGGCACCACTGACCACGGACCCGGTGGCTGTGCGCGAGCTGATCCAGACAATCCTCGCCGGCGACGAGGGCGCGTCCTTCAGCAACGGCGAGCCGATCTTCGCCGTGCGCGGCACCGGCCAAACTCGCGACGTGGCCTTGGGCGCGGTGGAGATCGAGGACCACAACGAGTACACCAGCATCGGCTCGGTGGCCATCGACGGCGACAAGCAGCGCTACCAGCTGCGCATCACCCGCGAGATCCTCAGCGCCCAGGTGGCGGAGCCGGAAGACCTCGCGCTCGTGCGCGCGGACGACGGCGCGATCCTCATGCGCCTTGAAGTCTGGAAGTAAGCCTTAGCCCGGCAGCATGAGCAGGCTGGCCGCCATGACAGCCATGCCGATAATCATGCCGTAAATGGCGGTGTGGTGCTTGCCCGTCGCAATGGCGGTGGGCAGCAGCTTGTCCAGGCTGACAAAGACCATGATGCCGGCGATGGCGGCGAAGGTGTAGCCCAGCGTCTGCGGCCCCAGAAACGGCTGCAGCAACAGGAAGCCGATGACGGCGCCGAGCGGCTCCGCCAGGCCCGACAGGGTGGCCCAGCCGGCAGCTTTCCACTTCGAGCCGGTGGCCTGGCGCAGCGGCACCGCCACGGCGATGCCTTCCGGGATGTTGTGGATCGCGATGGCCAACGCAATCGGCAGCGCCAGCGCCGGATCCGCGAGCGCAACCGCGAAGGTGGCAAAACCTTCGGGGAAGTTGTGCACCGCGATTGCTACCGCGCTGAGCACGCCGACGTTGCGCAGCCGCGCACGGCTCACACCGGACTCGTCCGGCTCCTCGTGCGGGTTGATCTCTTCCGGCACAAACCTGTCAATCAGTGCGATCAGCGCAATGCCAGCGAAGAACGCGGCCACTCCCCACTTCTCCGCCGAGGCGTTGCCCGCCTCCGCCAGGCCGCCGATCCCCTCGGGCAGCAGCTCCACAAACGAGATGTAGACCATGACGCCGGCGGAGAATCCGAGCGCCCCCGCCAAAAAGCCCGCCCCCGGAGAACGCTTCATTACTACGACCAACCCACCGAAGCCGGTGGACAGGCCGGCCAGCAGGGAGATCCCGAGCGCGACGGCGACGGCGTCCGGGGCGACTGTTGCAAGATCCATGACGCAAAGCTAGCAGTTGCGTCAGGTGGCCGGAGGGACGTCGACACGCAAAATGCCCCGACCGAACACGGCCGGGGCATGCGGTGGGCCCTGCGGGGATCGAACCCGCGACCTGCGGATTAAAAGTCCGTAGCTCTACCAGCTGAGCTAAAGGCCCGCGAGGGCTAATGGTAGCCCCTGCGACCATTAGCCCGGAAATCGGGGCAGGGTTAGTCCTGCTTCATCATCGTGCCGGTCTCTTCCATGCGCAGGTGGAAGTCGAAGGCGTGGCGCAGATCGTGCGGGGTTGCCTGGTACTTGCACTTGGAAGCGAGCTCGACGTACTCCTCCAGCAGCGGACGGTACGACGGGTGGGCGATGGAGATCATCTTGGCCACGCGGTCGCGCGGGGCCAGGCCGCGCAGGTCGGCCACGCCGTACTCGGTGATGAAGACCATCGCGTCGTGCTCGTTGTGGTCGATGTGGGACGCGAACGGGACAATGGCGGAGATGGCGCCGTCCTTCGCCACCGACGGGGAGATGAACGAGGAGATGTAGGCGTTGCGGGTGAAGTCGCCCGAGCCGCCCAGGGCGTTCATCAGACGGGAGCCGTTGATGTGGGTGGAGTTGGCGTTGCCGTAGATGTCCGCCTCGATCATGCCGTTGGACGCGATCAGGCCGGTGCGGCGGATGACCTCCGGGTGGTTGGAGATGGACTGCGGGCGCAGGATGATGGACTCGCGGTAGCGCGACGCCTCATTGTTCATCTTCTCCGCGTACTCCGGCGACAGGGAGAACGACGTTGCGGACGCCACGGTCATCTTGCCGGCGTCGATGAGGTCGACCATGCCGTCCTGAATGACCTCGGTGTAGGCCTGGATGTTTTCGAACTTGGAGTCCATCAGGCCCGCCATCACGGCGTTGGGGACATTGCCCACACCGGACTGCATGACGTAGCCGTCGTACGTCAGACGGCCGGCCTTGACCTCGTTTTCCAGGAAGTCCAGGAAGTTGCCGGCGATCTGCTCGGAGATCTCGTCCGGCGCCTTGAACGGGGCGTTGCGGTCCGGGTCGTTCGTCTCAATGACGGCGACGACCTTCTCCGGGTCGATCTCGATGTAGGTGGTGCCGATGCGGTCGCCGCACTTGGTGATCGGGATCGGGATGCGGTTCGGCAGCGGCGGCACGGTCCAGATGTCGTGCATGCCCTCGAGCTCCTCGGACTGCCAGGAGTTGACCTCGATGATGATCTTCTTGGCGGCGTTGAGGAACTCCACCGAGTTGCCGACAGAGGAAGACGGGACGATGTTGCCGTCCTCGGTGATGCGCACGGCCTCCACGATGGCCAGGTCGACCTCGCCGAAGAAGCCCTGCTCCACCATCATGCCGGAATGCGACAGGTGGATGTCCTGGAACTTCATCTCGCCGGCGTTGATCTTGTTACGCATGGTCGGATCGGACTGGTATGGCATGCGGTAGCGCAGCGCACCGGCCTCCGCGAGCACACCATCGCACTCCGGCGCGGTGGAAGCACCGGTGTACATGTCGATGGAGAAGTCCTGGCCCTTCTCGTGAGCGGCCTTCGCCTTCTCCGCAATCGCGGCAGGCAGAGCCTTGGGGTAGCCGGCGCCGGTGAAGCCGGAGGTGCCGACCTTGTCGCCGTGGTTGACAAACTGGACAGCCTCTTCGGCGGACATGACCTTGTCGCGCAGCTTCGCGTTTGCAATGCGGTCGCTCATGTTGCTCCCTCAAATCGTTATGTGCGGGTAGATAACATTCCCCACAATATTGTGACGTAGGCCCCACTGCCAGAATTCGGGCGGAGCCCGCGGTAAAGCAACTGCTTAGCGACGGCACCGTACCCCCGAACGGGCGTATCCCGACGATTGGACGGAAGACGTGCTGCACGGGAAGAATAGGCCGCACTATGACTGCAGTTGCCCCCGCCCTGACAATCGGCGGCATTGATTTGAGCTCCCCCGTCATCCTCGCGCCGATGGCCGGGGTGACAAACATGCCGTTTCGCGTGCTGTGCCGCGAGATTGAAGAAGAGCTCACCGGCACCTCCTCCGGCCTGTACGTCTGCGAGATGATCACCGCGCGCGCCATGGTGGCCCGCAACCAGAAAACGCTGCACATGACCACCTTCGCCGACGTGGAAACGCCACGGTCGATGCAGCTGTACACCGTGGACCCCAAGTTCACCTACGAGGCGGTGCGCATGATCGTGGAGGAAGACATCGCCGACCATGTGGACATGAACTTCGGCTGCCCCGTGCCCAAGGTCACCCGCAAGGGCGGCGGCTGCGCCATCCCGTACAAGCGGCGCCTCTACGGCAACATCGTCGACGCCGCCGTGCGCGCCGCCGAGGGCTCCGGGATCCCGATTACGGTGAAGTTCCGCATCGGCATCGACGACGAGCACCACACGCACCTCGACGCCGGGCGCATCGCCGCCGACGCCGGCGCCGCCGCGATCGCGCTGCACGCCCGCACCGGCGCCGAACGCTACTCGGGCCAGGCCCACTGGGACGAAATCGGCCGCTTGGTCGAGCACATGGACGGCACCGGCGTGCCCGTCATCGGCAACGGCGACATCTTCGCCGCCGACGACGCGGCGAAGATGATGGAGCAGACCGGCTGCCACGGCGTCGAAGTCGGCCGCGGGTGCTTGGGCCGGCCGTGGCTGTTCGCCCAACTCGGCGCCCAGCTGCGCGGCGAAGCCATCCCGCCGGAGCCGACCCTGAGGCAAGTCGCAGGCATCATCTACCGCCACGCCGAGCTGCTTGCCGCCCACGACGGCGAGGAGCACGCCTGCCGCGACATCCGCAAACACACCGGGTGGTACCTGCGCGGCTTCCCTGTCGGCGGCGAGTTCCGCAAGTCGCTGGCCCAGGTCAGCTCCCTGGCGGAACTCAAGGAGCGCCTCGCCCCCATCGCCGATTCGGAGGAAAAGGCTCAGCACGCGGACGACGCCCGCGGGCGCCAAGGTTCCGCCGGCAAGATTGCGCTGCCCGAGGGATGGCTGGACGACCCAGAGGACGACACTGTGCCCGAGGGCGCCGAGATTGAAAATAACGGCGGTTAAATCCGCCAGCTTGCGTAGCATGAAGCCATGCTGCGCACCGTGTATAGAGAACATCTCCAGGCCTTCAACGAGGACGTCCTCGAGATGTGTGATGCCGTGCGCGACGTTATGGGTCACGCCACGGCAGCGCTTTTGGAGCACTCCCTGGAGGACGCCGAGGCCGCGCTGACGGCAGTGGACGAGCTCAAAGAGATCAGCCAACGCTGCGAGGAACGCAGCATGAGCCTGCTCGCGCTGCACAGCCCCGTGGCGTACGACCTGCGCCAGGTTATCTCCGCTATCTACATTGTGGAGAGCTTCGATCGCATGGGCTCCCTGGCAAAAAACGTCGCGCTGCTGGCCAGGCAGCGTCACCCCAACCCCGTCTACCCCGAGCCGCTGCAAGGCTACGTCCAAGAGCTCGCACGTCTCGTCTACGAGATGGGTGCCGCAACCCGCAAACTGCTCGACGAGCCCGACGCGGACGCCGCTGTGGAGCTGCACACCATCGACGAAGGCGTGGACGACATGAAAGCGTTCCTCTGCGCGCTGGCCTCTGCCCCGGACTGGCAGTACACCAACCGGGAAGCCGTGGACCTGTCCATGCTCGCGCGCTACTACGAGCGCTACGCCGACCGCTGCGTCAGCGTTGGCCGACGCATGGTCTTCCTCATCACCGGGCTCCAGCCCGAGGCGTACGTGCAACAACGCGACGAGGTGGACTACGACCCGGTGAAGAAGTTCGCCACCATCGAGCGCAAGTTCCGCAACCAGAAGTAGCTGCGAAACGCAACGCCCCTTGCGGTGCGTGGTGCACCGAAGGGGCGTCGAGAAGCAGAACGCTTTAGCCGAAGCGACCGGAGATGTAGTCCTCGGTCTCCTTCTGCTCCGGGTTCTCGAAGATCGTGGTGGTGTCGTTGAACTCCACCAGGTGGCCCGGCTTACCGGTGGCTTCGAGGGAGAAGAAGGCGGTCTTGTCGGACACGCGTGCAGCCTGCTGCATGTTGTGGGTCACGATCACGATGGTGTACTCGTTCTTCAGCTCGTGGATGAGGTCCTCCACGGCCAGAGTGGAAATCGGGTCCAGGGCGGAGCAGGGCTCGTCCATAAGCAGGACCTCCGGGCGCACCGCGATCGCACGTGCGATGCACAGACGCTGCTGCTGACCGCCGGAGAGGCCGCCGCCCGGCTTGTCCAGGCGGTCCTTGACCTCTTCCCACAGGTTCGCGCCACGCAGGGACTGCTCGGCGACCTCCTTGAGCTTCTTCTTGTCCTTCTCGCCAGCCAGGCGCAGGCCCGCCACGACGTTGTCCTCGATGGACATGGTGGGGAACGGGTTCGCCTTCTGGAACACCATGCCGATGGTGTTGCGCACGGCAACCGGGTCGACGTTCTTGCCGTAAATGTCGTTGCCGTCGAGGAGGATCTCGCCCTTCACGGACGCGCCGGGGATGACCTCGTGCATGCGGTTCAGGGTGCGCAGCACGGTGGACTTGCCGCAGCCGGACGGGCCGATGAACGCGGTCACGGCCTTGGACGGGATCTGCATGTTGACGTTCTGCACAGCGTGGAAATCGCCGTAGTAGATGTTGACGTCGTTGAGTTCGAGCTTGGTAGACATCTGGGTTTCTCCTGGGTGGGTGGGAACGCGGGTGGGTTACTTCTTGACCGAGTAGCGCTTCGCCACGAATCGAGCGAGCAGGTTCAGGGTGACAACGAGGATCACGAGCGTCAGCGCCGCGCCCCAGAGTCGGTCGTTTGCCGGGCCGGTTGCACCGGACTTCCACATGTCCAGCATGAACAGCGGCAGCGAGGACTGCGGCTTGTCAAACATGTTGAACCAGTTGGTGGTCGGGGTGGAGCCGACGAGGATCAGCACCGGGGCGGACTCGCCCATCACACGTGCGATGGCGAGCATGACGCCGGTGACGATGCCGGACAGGGCTGTCGGTAGCACGATGCGCATGATGGTCTTCCACTTGGGAACACCCAGGGCGTAGGACGCCTCGCGCAGGTCCATCGGAACCACGCGCAGCATCTCCTCGGTGTTGCGGACCACAACCGGGATCATGAGCAGGATCAGCGACAGCGACACTGCGAAGCCGGAGCGCTGCTGGCCCAGGATGGTGATCCACAGTGCGTAGACGAACAGCGCGGCGACGATGGACGGCACGCCGGAGAGGATGTCCACCATGAAGGTGGTCAGCTTGCCCAGCTTGTTGCCGTTGGAGTACTCCACCAGGTAGATGGCGGTGAAGATGCCGATCGGGATGGAGAACAGCGACGCAACCAGCGTCTGCATGAGGGTGCCGGCGATGGCGTGGAGTGCGCCACCGCCCGGCTTTGAGGAGCGCACGCCGACCATGTCCTGGGTCCACCAGGCCGGGTCGATCACAGCGCCCAGGCCGCGGGAGACCACGGTGATGAGCAGCCACAGCAGCGGGATCAGCGCGAGGATCATGCACAGCCACATCAGGCCGCCCATGATCGAGTTCGTGGTCTTGCGGCTTGCGGCGATGTCGGTGAACGGGCTTTCACCTTTACGACGCACCGGAGCGGCGTTCTTGGTTGCTACCTGGGAGGAGCCGTTGTTCGGTACTGCAGTAGACATTTCTACTTTCCGCTCCTTACTTGTTGACGATCGCGCGGGCGATCGAGTTGACGATGAAGGTCAGCAGGAACAGCACCAGGCCGGCAGCGATGTAGGCGCCTGCGGAGACCGGGTTGTTGAACTCTGCGGCGGCGTTGGCGATCGCGGTGGCGAAGGTGGTGCCGCCGTCGAACAGGGAGCCGCGGAAATCGTTCGCCGGTGCCACAGCCATGTACAGCGCCATAGTCTCACCCAGTGCGCGGCCGAGGCCGAGCATGGAGCCGGCGATGAAGCCGGACATGCCGAACGGGATCACCGTCATGCGGATGACTTCCCAGCGGGTGGCGCCGAGCGCCAGCGCGGACTCGATCTGGCCGGGAGGGGTCTGCACGAAGATCTCGCGTGCGGTTGCGGCGATGATCGGCAGGATCATGATGGCCAGGACGATGCCGCCGGTCATCATGTTGCGGGCCGTGGAGAACGGCGGAGAGTTCTGGTAGGTGGCGAACAGGAAGAAGTCGCCGCCCCAGCTGTTGACCCACTTGTAAAAGCCGCCCAGCAGCGGGCCGAGCACCTGCGCGCCCCACAGGCCGTACACGATGGACGGCACGGCGGCGAGCATGTCCACCAGGGTACCCAGCGGCCGGACCAGGTTCGGCGGGCAGTAGTTGGACAGGAACAGTGCCACGCCGAGCGCGATCGGCATCGCGATGATCAGCGCGATCAGAGAGATGGTCACCGTGGAGAAGAACAGATTCGGGATACCGAACTGCATCGCCTCCAGGTTCGATGTCTGCCACTGGCCACCGTAGGTGAGGAAGCCCAGCACACCACGGTCGTTACGCATCAGCGGCGGGAGAGCCTGAATGAGCAGGAAGATGCCGATCGCCGCGACCAGCACAGTGATCAGGGTTGCGGAGGCGGTGGACAGAAACTCGAAGACGCGGTCGCCGGGGCGCTTCACGCCGGCGCCCTTGGCGGGGTCGCCCGCAATGGGAGCGTGCTGGTTCTCGCCCTTGGTCAGGGTGGCGCCTGTGGAGTTCTGGATTACAGGATCAGTGGTGTTCGCGGGCCCTGCGCCGCGGTCGAGGTGATCGTTAGCAGCCATATGCTCGAATCCTTCGAAAATGAATCGTTGTGGACGGCGGAAACTGGGGCGAACGCTCCACTTCTCCGCATAGAGAGACCCCCCGAGATCGGAATCTGAGGGGGTCTATCTGCCTACCGCGGCGCGAGAGACCGCAGTGGCCGGTTACCAGCGCTTACTGGATAGCGTTGATAGCCTCGCGCAGGCGCTCAGCGTGTGCACCCTTGACCGGGATGAAGCCCTCTGCAGAGAGCTCCTCATCCTGGCTGTCCAGTGCGACGTTGAGGAAGTCCTTGACCATGTTGGAGGTTGCCTCGTCGTAGCCGGCGGAGCAGACGATCTCGTAGGTGGTCAGAACCAGCGGGTATGCGCCAGCGACGTCGGTCTGGAACAGCTTCTCAGCGTCGACGACCATGTCGTGGCCCTCGGTCTTGAACTCGAGGTTGTCCAGGGTCTTCTCAACGGACTCGTCGGACAGCTCAACCGGGCCGTTACCGAAGTCGATGTTGGCAGTCTTGTCAGCGAAGCCAGCCTCGACGTAGGTGATGGCGCCCTCGGTGGCGTTGACCTCCTGGGCCACACCGGAGGAGCCGTTTGCGCCGGTGCCCACGGAGTTCGGGAAGGCCTTGCCGGAGGACTCCCACTTGCCGTCGGAAGCCGCAGCCAGGAACTTCTGGAAGTTGTCGGAGGTGCCGGACTCGTCGGAGCGGTAGAAGACGTTGATCGGAGTATCCGGGAGCTCGACGCCCTCGTTGTTCTCGGCGATCTTCGGGTCGTTCCAGGTGGTGATGACGCCCTGGAAGATCTCGACGATGTTGTCGACGGTCAGGTTCAGCTCGTCCACGCCGTCCAGGTTGTACGCGATTGCAACCGGACCGATGACGAACGGCAGGTGCCATGCCTCGTTGCCGCCGCAGCGGTCAGCAGCTTCCTGGACCTGCTCGTCCTTCAGCGGGGAGTCAGAGCCAGCGAAGACGGCCTGGTTGGCGATGAAGTTCTTCTGGCCAGAGCCGGAACCGGACGGGGTGTAGGCCAGCTGCGCACCCGGAACCTCGGATGCGTAGACGGACGCGAAGTAGTCCATCGCGTTCTGCTGGGAGGAAGCGCCCTCAGCAACGAGGGTGCCCTCCTGGCCGGACAGCTCGTAGTCGCCGGACTTCGCGTCGCCGTCCTTGCTGTCGTTGCCGTCGGAGGAGACGGCCTCGGTTGCGGACTCAACAGCGTCGGTAGCTGCGTTGTCCTCGGAGTCGCCGCAAGCGACGAGGGAAGCGGAAGAGAGGGCAACGACGCCAGCGATTGCGGCGGTGCGCTTGAAGTTACGGATCACGGGATACCTTTCCGGTGCTAACGGGTCAGTTTCGAGTGTCGGAGCAACTGTCCGATTACTCACGAGTGCAAACCTACGGAACCCTGGTTAATGGCTGGTAGCCAGTTAAGTGAATAACTGGTGAACTCCCGCCCATCACACTGTTTTCGCAGGTTAAGGCCAGGCTACTCGTACACAACGTGACTTTCATCAACTTCAAAACCGAGCTGCAAATACCGCTTCACCGCCGGCTCATTGTCCGCCTCAACATAAAGGATGACCTGCGGGGATCCCCCTGCAACTAGGTGCCTCAGACCCATCTGCATCAATGGTCCCCCCATCCCCTCCCCCCGATGCTTCGAAGCAAGCCCAACCACATACACCTCACCCGTCCCATCGGGGTGGCGTTTGGTCCAGTGGAACCCAGCCAACTGTTCGCCTACATACAGCAGCCGCACACCTGCCGGGTCGAACCAGTCGGCCTCCATCGCGCGATGCAGCCGCTCCAGGTCCCAACCGCCTTGCTCGGGGTGCCAAGAGAACGCGTCGTTGTTGACCTCGAGCCATTGCTTTTCGACGGCGTCCCGCCCCCAACGCTCCACCGCGCTGACGTAGTCCAGAGCTTCGAACCCCTCCGGCAGCTCGGGCTCACCCGCGGGAATGTCGCCGGCAGAAATCCCCATCACCAGCAGCTCACGAGCAACGCCCAGCCCAAGCTTCGCGGCGAGCGCTCGCGCTCCCGTCAGGTTGCCGTGCGCCCACAGGCCGGCGTCAGGGGTTTCCGCACGGACCTTGCGCGCCAGCGCCTCGCCGATCCCTTTGCGGCGGAAGTCCGGGTGCACGACCAGCTCCGCGGAACCGTCCCCTGCCAGCCCCGCGCAAGCCACCACCGCGCCGTCATTCTCGGCCAGAAAGTGGGTGTGGCGCACGCGCTCGTCCTCAAGCCCCTGCACAAAAGCTTCAGAGAAGGCGGCGATGCCGTCGTGGGCTTCGGCGGCTTCAAGCAAGGGCCGCACGCGGTCGCCGGGCAACTGGGCGCTTAGGATATCGACAGTCATGGTTCCCAAGGCTACGTGCGGGAAGGAGGGCGCGTTGAAACGAACGGTCGTGGTCGCGGCGGCGCTCGTCGCTGCCCTCGGGCTCGCAGATACAGCGCTGGCTTCCCACGTGGAGCACAATCTCGCCAGCGAAGGCGTGGAGGCGCAGGTCAGCGCCGTGCCATTCGTGTGGTCCGGCATCAGCGGCCGCGTCCCGCGCGTCACGGTCAAGCGCACCGACGCGGACATCCCCGGCCCTGGGGTGGGCACGGTGAGCGTGGAGATGTTCAACCTGAAGCTGGACACTCCGGCGAATGCGCTGCGCGGAGAGGTTGTCGGCGCGGATGCCCGCCTGGTGCGCCGCCGCATCCGCCTGGACGGCGTGGGCTTCGGCGAGCTACTGGGAATTACGGACCTGGACATGGCCAACCCGTACGACATCTCGCCTACCGGCGGCGTGGCCAGCGAGGCGCGGCTGACCGGCACCGTGCCCGGCGCGCAGGAGCCCGCCACGGTGGTGGTGACGCTGCGGCTTGTCGACGGCACGTTCCGCATGCGCCCCAGCCAACTCATCGACGCCGCGGCCGGCGAGGAACGTACCGTGCTGGACGGCTTCACCCTCGACCTGGACACCCGCGAGCTGCCCTTGGGCGGGCCCGCAGACCTGGTGCAGCTGCGGGGCGGCTCGCTCGAGCTGTCCCGCGACCGCGTGAACACCGTGGTGGAGCCTGCGGATCTGGAGCCGCTGGCAGGAGCGTCTACGCTGGGAAAGCATGACTGAAGAAAATAGGACTGAAGAAAACACACTCAACGGCAACGACGCTGTGAACCTCGCGGCGGAGCAGTCCAAGAACACTGCGCACCGCAACATCCCGGAGCTGGGCTTCGAGGAGATGCCGCTCGAGGCGGACACCGCCAACTTGCGTTTCGGCCCGTCGCTTCACGACGGCCTGCTGGCCCTGCTGCCGCTCGTCGGCGTGTGGACGGGCTCCGGCCAGGCGAACGACCCGTCCGATCCGGAGGGCGAGGAGTACGCCTTTGGCCAGCAGCTGGTTGTCTCCCACGACGGCGAGAACTACCTGCGCTTCGAGTCCCGCATCTGGCGCCTGGATTCCGAGGGCAACGCCACCGGCGCAGACCAGCGCGAGGTGGGGTTCTGGCGCATCTCGCTCAAGGACGAAATCGAGGTGACACTGACGAACTCGCGCGGTCTGGTGGAGATCATGTACGGCGGGCTAGTCAACGAGCGCGCGTGGCAGCTCACCAGCGCCTCCACCATCGCCACCGAAACTGGCCCGGCGGCCCACGGCCCGGGCAAGCGCCTCTACGGCCTGATGCCCAACAACAACCTGGGCTGGGTGGACGAGCGCGCCGTCGACGGCGAAATGGTGCCCTACATGTCCGCCGAGCTGAAGCGCGTGGCGGGCTAAGCTACCGCGTCTTCAATGAGCTGCCTGATCTCCGCGGCGTTGTCGGGGGCGGGCAGCTTTTCGCCGTCGAGACGCTTCACACGGGTTGCGATGCGGGTGGAGCTGACCAGCCAGACGGACTCCGCTTTGAACAGTTCGCCCAAGTAGATGTCCTTGGCCTTGCACTTCCAGCCCAGCTTCTCGGCGTGGTCGAAGACGGCGGCCTGAGTGGTGCCGGCCATCACGCCCGCACCCGGAGCTGGGGTGCGCAAGCGGCCGCCCTTTTTCACCATGAGCACGCTCGAAGTCGCGCCTTCGAGCACGCGGCCGGTCTCCGGGTCGACGTAGATGATGTCGTCCGCGCCTTGCTCGTCCGCCCAGCGCAGCGCAGCCATGGTCAGCGCGTAGTTCAGTGTCTTCGCGCCGTCGCGCATCCAGGGCACGTTGAGGTCGATGGCGTAGCCGCGCGGGGTGGTCAGCACACTGACGCCGCGCTCTCGCTGGCGCAGCAGTTTCTCTGGCAGTGGACGCACGGTGATCCACGCGGTGGGCACACCGGTGGTTTCACGGCCCCGGGTCATAGTCCAGGTCACTTTCGCTTCGATGCTCGGATCGTCGTCGCGCTCGCGGCAGTAATCCGCCACCGCCTCCTCAGTCGAGCGTGTCCAGTGCTCCTTGCCCGGTGTGGGCAGTCCCAGCAGTTCCGCGGAGCGCGCGAAGCGTTTCAGGTGCTTGCTCAGGTTCTGAGGTGTACCCCCGCGCACCAGGATGGATTCGAAGATGCCGTCGCCGCGGGTGACGGCCGCGTCGTCCCAGAACACGTGCGGCATGTTCGGGTTCTGGCGCCGCACCGAGCCGCCGAACGGCTCCACCAGGTAGATCACGGGCGCGGGCGTTAGCTGGGGAAAAACCATAGTGCCCCTATGATAGGCGCCCATGGGTTACGCATCGAAGCTTTTGACACGTCCCGGCGCACAGGAGCTGCCCGGACCCTCTCTTCTCGACGCCGAAGGGGTCCCCTGGCACTACGGCAACCCCCTTGTGGAGCAGCGCATCACCGAGCCGACGCTGGTGGACCGCTCCCACCGCGCCGTTATCGCCGTTTCCGGGCCGGACGCGCCGGCGTTCCTGAACAACCTGCTCACCCAGAAGCTGGATGACGTCGCCGACGGCTTCGCCGCCTCCGCCCTGGACCTGGACGCGCAGGGGCGCATCCTGCACCACGCGGACGTGGCGGTGGCCGACGGCGTCTACTACTTCGACCTGCCGTCCTACCAGCGCGAATCCTTTGTGGACTTCCTGCGCAAGATGGTCTTCTGGTCCGAGGTGACCATTGAGGAGCCGGACTTGGGCGTGCTGACCATCCTGGGCCCGGTAGCGCAGCCGGACTTGGGCCAGGCGTTCACCCGCCGCCTGGACGGCTGGGGCGGTATCGGCCGCACCGACATCGCGGTGCCACGGCCGCAAATCACCGAGATCGCGGACCAGTTCCCGCTCGCGGGCCTGATGGCCTTTACCGCCTACCGCGTCGCCGCGGGCGAGCCGGAAACGCGCGCGGACCTGGACGAGAAGTCCATCCCGCACGAGGCGCCGAACCTGATCAACCGCGGCGAGAAGGTCCGCGCCGTCCACCTGGAAAAGGGCTGCTACCGCGGGCAGGAAACCGTGGCGCGTGTGGAGAACCTGGGCCGCTCCCCCAGGTTGCTGGTGAAGCTCCAGTTGGACGGCTCCGCCCCTAACGAGCCGGAAAGCGGCGCCGGGATCACCGCCGGCGGGCGCAAGGTGGGCCGCGTTGGCACCGTGGTGCACGACGCGGACGAGGGCCCGGTCGCGCTCGCGCTTGTGAAGCGTTCTGCGCTGCAGGCGCCGCTGGAGATCGGCGGCACGGCGGCATCGGTGGACCAGTCGTCCCTGCCCGCGGATGAAGGCGAGCACGCGGGACGCCGAGCCGTCGATAGGCTAAGGCGCGGACCTGAGAGCCAGCTATAGCAGCTGCTCAGACCCCCAAAGCGCATTTTTCCTGAGTGCAAGCTATAGTGTCCTACAGGAAAATATCGTAAATAAGTATGAGGCCGCCTCTTTAGAAGGCCGCCCAAGAACCACCTCAAGGGGGTCACGCCATGGGCCGCGGACGCGCAAAAGCCAAGCAGACCAAGGTTGCTCGCCAGCTGAAGTACAACTCTCCCGAAATGGACCTGGATTCCCTGCAGCGAGAGCTTGCAGGCCAGGCCCCGCGACGCAGCTGGGACGACGATGAGGCTGAGGTGGACGACCAGTACGCGGAGTACGCGGACTGGGACGACGAGGACGACGACCGCTAGTCCACAGCCTCAATGAAAAAGCACCCCTGGCCGGGGTGCTTTTCTTGTTGCCTAGTACTGCGGGTGCGAGCCGGTGAGCACGGCGCGGGCAGTGTCGCCCTCGCCTGCTGCGCGGACCTCGCCGAGATCCCACGCGTCGATGTGACGCGCCGCCAAGATGGCCAGGGCGCGGTCCCGGTCCTCCGGGCTGACAATGGCAACCATGCCGACGCCCATGTTGAACGTCTTCTCCATCTCCTCGTCCGGCACCTGGCCGACAGACTTGATGGTGCGGAAGATCGGGCCCGGGGTCCAGGTGGTGCGGCGCATGTCTGCAACCAGCCCCTCGGGGATGATGCGCTCCATGTTGCCAGCCAGCCCGCCGCCGGTGACGTGGCAGAAGGTGCGGACCTCGCACTCCGCGGCCAGCGCCAGGCAGTCCAAGGCGTAGATGCGGGTCGGCTCCAAAAGCTCCTCGCCGAGCGTGCGGCCGAGCTCCTCCATCTCCACGTCCAGCGGCAGCCCGGCGCGCTCCAGGAGCACGTGGCGGGCCAACGAGTAACCGTTGGAGTGCAGGCCGGAGGACGCCATGGCGATGATGGAATCGCCCTCGCGGACCTTGTCCGGGCCGAGTAGCTCGGCAGCCTCGACAACGCCGACGGCGGTGGCGGAGACGTCGTACTCGTCCGGCTCCATCACGCCCGGGTGCTCAGCGGTCTCGCCGCCGAGCAGGGCGCAGCCGGCCTGGACGCAGCCCTCGGCGATGCCGGAGACGATCTCTGCAACCTTCTCGGGCACGACCTTGCCGATGGCGATGTAATCCTGCAGAAACAGCGGCTCGGCGCCGCAGACGACCAGGTCGTCCACGCACATGGCCACCAGGTCGATGCCGATGGTGTCGTGCTTGTCCATGGCCTGCGCCACAGCGAGTTTCGTGCCCACACCGTCGGAGCCTGCGGCCAGCAGCGGCTCCTTGTACTTCCCCAGCGCAAACAGGCCGGCAAATCCGCCCAGTCCGCCGCGGACCTCCGGGCGGGTGGCGCGCTTCGCGTGCGGGGCGAAAAGCTCCACGGCCTTGTCGCCGGCCTCGATGGACACGCCGGCGGCTTCGTAGGAAACCGGATTCTGTTCAGTACTCATTTAGGCTTCTGCACCTTTCTGGATGCGTCGGACAAGGTCGGCGTTGGGGTTGCCCTCCGGCAGGCCCAGTGGGTAGTCGCCGGTGAAGCAGGCCGCGCAGAGGTTTTCCTTGGGCTGGTTCGAGGCGGCGATCATGTCGTCGATAGGCACGAATGCCAGCGAATCCGCCCCGACCATCGTACGGATGGACTCGGCGATCGCCTCGTCCGAATCGGTGCGGCCGTGGTTGGCGATCAGCTCGCCGGGGCTGGCGAAGTCGATGCCGTAGAAGCACGGCCACTTCACCGGCGGCGAGGCAATGCGCACGTGCACCTCCGCCGCACCAGCCTCCCGCAGCATGCGGATCAGCTTGCGCTGCGTGTTGCCGCGCACGATGGAATCGTCCACCACCACGAGCTTCTTGCCCTCGATGACTTCGCGCACCGGGTTCAGCTTCAGGCGCAGCCCCAGCTGGCGAAGGGTGTCGGAGGGTTGGATGAACGTGCGGCCCACGTAGGCGTTTTTCATCATGCCCTGCTTGAACGGGATGCCGGACGCCTCCGCGTAGCCGATGGCGGCGGGGGTGCCGGACTCCGGCACGGGCATGACCAGGTCCGCCTCCACCGGGCTCACCTTGGACAGGCGGCGGCCGATTTCGATGCGGGAGGCGTTGACGGTCTGCCCGTCGATGACGGAGTCGGGGCGTGCCACGTAGACGTACTCGAACACGCAGTGCGCCTTCGGGGTTTCGGCGAAGCGCTCGGAGTGCACGCCGGATTCGTCGATGGCCACCATCTCGCCCGGCTCGATGTCGCGCACAAACGACGCGCCGACGATGTCCAGGGCGCAGGTCTCGGAGGCGACAACCCAGCCGCCGTCGAGGCGGCCCAGCGACAGCGGGCGCACGCCGTGCGGGTCGCGGGCGGCATACAGCGTGTGGCCGTCGGTGACCATGAAGCAGAAGGCGCCTTTGACACGGGGCAGGAGTTCCCGTGCGGCGTCGAGAAGCGTCTTGTCCTCGGTGACCAGATCGGCCAGCAGCGCGGAAACCACCGCGGTATCCGACGACGAGCCCTGGCCCTTCACCCCGGCAGGAGAAATCAGCTTCTTCGCAATCGCTTCGTCCTGCAGCTCGAGGTAGTTGACCAGGTTGCCGTTGTGCGCCAGCGCGATGTCCGTGCCGTTGGGCGAGGTGCGGAACATCGGCTGGACGTTCTCCCACGAGTTACCCCCGGCCGTGGAGTAGCGGGTATGCCCGATCGCCACATCGCCCTGCAGCGCCTCTAGCGCGGGTTCGTCGAAGACCTGGCTGACCAGACCGGTGTCCTTGAACACCACCAGCTTGTCCGGGTCTCCCACCGCGATGCCGGCGCCTTCCTGGCCGCGGTGTTGCAGCGCGAACAGGCCGAAGTAGCTCAGCTTGGCCACGTCCTCGCCCGGCGCCCAGACGCCGAACACGCCGCACTCGTCGCGCGGGGCATCGCTGTCGATATCGAAGTCCTGACTTGGTTTAGGGCTCTCCGTAAGCACGCCCCTCACTGTATCCGAGTCCGCTCAGCGCAGCGCAATCACGGGCAGGCCAGCGGCGATTTCGGCGGCGCGGGAGCCGGAGGCGTCGATAGTCCCCCGCTTCAGCTCCTCGTCGAAGCTGGTCAGTCCGGTGGCCAGCCGCAGCCACGTCTCCGGTTTCATCTCCACCACATTCGGCGGGGTGCCGCGCGTGTGCCGCGGGCCCTCGACGCACTGCACCGCCACAAACGGCGGCACGCGCAGCTCCACCGAGCGCCCCGGGAGCTCCTCGGCGAGGGTGCGCGCGGTGCGCCGGCAAGCATTTGCAAGCTCGCTTCTCGACGGCTCCGCTGCCCCACCCTCCAGCCACCCAGCCACCTGCTGGATCGCCTCACGTGTCAGCGCCGGGTCTTGTTTCTGCACCATGACACACCATATTAAGGTGGCCCCATGCCAAATTCCCGCGTCGCCGCCGAGCGCTCCCCCTCCGTGACCCTGCGATTCATGGCCTCCCCCACCGACGTGCTGCACCACGGCGCGCAAGGTGTCTCCGGCGGCCGCGTGCTGGAATGGATCGACAAGGCAGCGTACGCCTGCGCAGCGCAGTGGTCCGCCACCTACTGCGTCACCGCCTACGTGGGCCACATCCACTTCCCCCGCCCCATCCCCTCGGGCCACATCGTGGAGGTGCGCTCCCGCATCGCCATGACCGGGCGGTCGTCCATGCACATCGTCAACGAGGTGCTCTCCGCCGACCCGCGCGAAGGTATCTTCACCCGCGCCTGCGACTGCCTGGTCGTGTTCGTGGCCAAGGACCCGGACACCGGCAAGTCCATGGCGGTGCCGTCGTTTGTGCCGACAGACGACGAGGAGCGCCGCGTCGCCGAAGCTGCCGAGTCGCGCATCGGGCTGCGCCAGGCCATCGAGTCTGAGATGGAGGCGCAGACCTACACCGACGACTCCACCGCACCGCGCATCGTGCACCGCTTCATGGCTAAGCCCACCGACGTGAACTGGGGTGGCAACGTCCACGGCGGCACCGCCATGGAATGGATCGACGAGGCTGGCCTGGCCTGCACCATGGAGTGGTCCGGCGAGCGCACCGTGGCGGTCTATGCCGGCGGCATCCGCTTCTACCACCCGGTGCACATCGGCGATCTGATCGAGGTGGACGCACGCATTACCCGCACCGACTCGCGCTCCATCCACACCTCGGTGCACCTGCGTGCCGGTGACCCGCGCGGCGGGCGCGAGAACTTGAAGGATGCCATCCACGCCACGTTCACCTACATCGGCATCGACATCGACGGCAACCCCCTGCCAGCGCGCAAGTTCACCCCGGTCACCGAGGAGGACCAGCGCCTCTGGGAGCACACCCAGACGCTCAAGGACCTGCGCGGGCAGTACGAGCCGGTGCCGCTGGTCAAGCCGCTGCCGCCGGTGCAGCTCACGTCCTAAGTTTTTCGCCCGTATATGCGTTTGGGGAATGTGGCAAATATTTGCCA
>NZ_KV835948.1:28159-158549 GCF_001838175.1 Corynebacterium sp. HMSC034A01
TGGCAAATATTTGCCACATTCCCCAAACGCTTCTATTGGTGGTCGAGCTAGACCGCCGCGTTCGGCGCCGTTGCAGCGGCGAAGTGCGACGGCATGGTCGCAGCCCACGCGCCGGCGAGCTCCGCGACCTGGACCTCCTGGCCGGCCACGCGCAGCACACCGTCGTCGGTGGTCTCGCCCAGCACGGCGACCGTGATGTCCGCGGAGTTCGCGCGCTCCACGGCGGCCTCTGCGCGGTCGCTGGTCACGGCGACCACGACGCGGGAGGCGGACTCGGAGAACAACGCGGTGAACGCGTCTTCGTGCACGCCCTCCAGGTTCAGCTCCGCGCCCTTGTCGGAGCCGAGCAGCAGCTCGAACACCGCCTGGGACAGGCCGCCCTCGGACAGGTCGTGCGCGGCTGCGATGCCGGCGGCGTTGCCGGCGAAGAACTCCGCCAGGCGCGCCTCGTTGGCCAGGTCCACCTGCGGCGGCAGGCCGGCCAGGCCCGCGCCGGAGATGTCCTGCCACACGGAGCCGCCGAACTCGTCCTTGGTTTCGCCCAGCAGGATCAGGGTGTACTGCTCGTCCGTGGACGGCAGCGCGTGCGGGATGGCCTTCTCCACGTCCTCCATCACACCCAGCACGCCGACCACCGGGGTGGGCAGGATCGGCGTCTCGCCGGTCTGGTTGTAGAAGGACACGTTGCCGCCGGAGACTGGGATGGCGAGTTCAGCGGAGCCGTCCGCAAGCCCGTGCACCGCCTCGCGGAACTGCCACATCACATCCGGGTTCTCCGGGGAGCCGAAGTTCAGGCAGTTGGTCACCGCAACCGGGGTGGCGCCGGTGACGGCGACGTTGCGGTACGCCTCCGCCAGTGCCAGGCGCGCGCCCATGTTCGGGTCGAGGTAGGTGTAGCGTCCCGACGCGTCGGCGGAGACGGCCACGCCGCGGTTGGTTTCCTCGTTGATGCGCAGCACGCCGGAGTTGGCGTACTTGGCCTGCACGGTGTTGCCGCGCACGTAGCGGTCGTACTGCTCGGTGATGAAGTCGCGGGAGCACAGCGCGGGCGATGCGACCATCTTCAGCCATGCGTCCTTGATGTCGCTTTGCTTCTCAACGTCACCTCCGGCCTGCACACCATCCTGCCAATCCGGGCGCGCGTAGGGACGCTCGTAGACCGGGCCCTCGTCGATAGTTGACGGCGGGGCGTCCACCACGAGCTCACCGTTGTGGAACACCTGCAGGCGGTCCTCGTCCGAGGTGACCTCGCCGATGACAGACGCGAGCACGTCCCACTTGGCGCAGATCTCCATGAACTTGTCTACGTCCTCCGGCGCCACCACCGCGCACATGCGCTCCTGGGACTCGGAGGCGAGGATCTCCGCGGCGGACATATTCTCCGCGCGCAACGGGACGTTGTCCAGGTTGACGGTCATGCCGCCGTCGCCGGACGCGGCCAGCTCTGAGGTGGCGCAGGACAGGCCGCCGCCGCCGAGGTCCTGGATGCCCTCTACCACGCCGGCGGCGTATAGCTCGAGGCAGCACTCGATGAGGACCTTCTCCGCGAACGGGTCGCCCACCTGCACGGCCGGCAGCTTGCGCTCCTCGCCCTCCTCGAAGGTGGCGGAGCCCAGCACGGACACGCCGCCGATGCCGTCGAGGCCGGTGCGGGAGCCGAACAGGATGACCTTGTTGCCGGTGCCGGACGCGAACGCCAGGTGGAGATCATCCACCTTCAGCGTGCCCACGCACAGCGCGTTGACCAGCGGGTTTCCGGCGTATGCCGGGTCGAAGACGGTCTCGCCGCCGATGTTGGGCAGGCCCAGGCAGTTGCCGTAGCCGCCGATGCCGTGGACCACGCCCGGCAGGACACGTTTGGTGTCTTCAGCGTCGATAGGCCCGAAGCGCAGCTGGTCCATCACTGCGATCGGGCGGGCACCCATGGCCATGATGTCGCGGACGATGCCGCCGACGCCGGTGGCAGCGCCCTGGTACGGCTCCACGAAGGAGGGGTGGTTGTGGCTTTCCACGCGGAAGGTCACCGCGTCGCCGCCGCCGATGTCCACCACGCCGGCGTTCTCGCCGATGCCGGCGAGGATCTTCGACGCCATCTCCTCGGTCATGGTCTGGCCGAAGTAGCGCAGGTGCGTCTTGGAGGACTTGTAGGAGCAGTGCTCGGACCACATCACGGAGTACAGCGTCAGCTCCGCGTCGGTAGGCCTGCGGCCCAGAATGGCCTTGATCTTGGCGTACTCGTCGTCTTTCAGGCCCAGCTCGGCGTACGGCTGCTCGAGCTCCGGGGTGCCGAAGGCGTTGTCGACGGTGTCGTTGTGCACGGTCATTTCGGGTCTACGCTCCGATCTTCGAAATCGCGTCGATGGCGGAAGTGAACAAGCCGAGACCATCCGTGGACGGGCCGGTCAGCGTCTCAATGGCGTGCTCCGGGTGCGGCATGAGGCCGACCACGCGACCGGTCTCGTTGGTCACGCCGGCGATGCCGTTGATGGAGCCGTTGAAGTTGTCCGAGTAGCGGAACACCACGCGGCCTTCCTTCTCCAGCGCCTCAATGGTCTCCGGGGCGGCCTGGAAACGGCCTTCGCCGTGCTTAGCGGGGACGTAGATGCGCTCGCCCAGCTGGCTGGTCCACGCGGTGTCGGTGTTCTCCACCTCAAGGTAGGTGTCCACGCAGTGGAAGTTCAGCCCCTTGTTGCGGGTCAGCGCGCCCGGCAGCAGGCCAGTCTCGGTGAGGATCTGGAAGCCGTTGCAGATGCCGAGCACCGGCATGCCCTTCTTGGCAGCCTCCACCACGGCGCCCATCATCGGGGCCTGCGCAGCGATCGCGCCGGAACGCAGGTAATCGCCGTAGGAAAAGCCGCCCGGGACGACAACCGCGTCCACGCCGGTCAGGTCATTGTCCGCGTGCCACAGCTGGCGCAGCTCGGCACCGGCGAGACGGACGGCGCGCAGCGCGTCGACGTCGTCAAGCGTGCCCGGAAAAGTAATGACTCCGATAGTTGCGCTCATCGCACAACCTCGAAGTCCTCGATAACAGTGTTGGTCAGCAGCGTTTCAGCCATGCGCTGCAGCTCGGCGTCGGAGACCGAATCATCCACCTCAATTTCAAAGCGCTTGCCCTGGCGGACGTCGGTCACCCCCTCGACTCCGATTCGGCCCAGTGCGCGGAGCACCGCCTGACCCTGCGGGTCAAGAATTTCGGCCTTGGGCATGACATTAACGACGACTCGTGCCATGAGAATCCTTCACGTTTCGGGAGGTTGAACGACCTTTGCGGTACGCGCGTCAGTATATCGGACGCCCCGACACGGCCCGAAACCCTTGCTGACCGGCAAAAAGTGAACGCATGGTGAATTCTTGGGAAAACCTGTCATCTCGCCGAGCGCAATCTGAGAGTCGCAGTTAGTTTGTTTTTGCTATCAACCGTCTTTCTTGAGTTTCCGAGAGGTAACCATGTCCACACCCCGTAAGAGCCTCGGCGCCGCGTTTGCGATCGCGCTGGCAGCAGGCACCGTCTCCGTCGTCGCCCCGACTGCATCCGCAGCCCCGGACGGCTCCAACGTCGTCATCAACGAGGCGTACGGCGGCGGTGGCAACTCGGGTGCCGCGTACACCCACGACTTCGTCGAGCTGTACAACCCGACTGACAAGGACATCGACATCACCGGTTGGACGCTGGACCAGCAGTCTGCCAAGGGCGGCTCTGGCGCAATCGTTTCTCTGAAGGGCGTTATCCCCGCCGGCGGATACTTCCTCATCCAGGGAAATCCGGGCGACACTGGCGCGGGCGAATCACTCCCCACTCCCGACCAGGAGGCAGGCTTCAACTTCGGAGCCAAGGGTGCAATTGCAGTTCTCGCAGACGCTAACGGCGAGGTAGACCGCGTCGGTTGGGGCAGTGCCACAAAGCCGGAGGGCACAGCAGTCTCCGGCACCGCAAACGGGACATCCGTCCAGCGCAAGACCGTCGGCGTTGACACCGACAACAACGCGAATGACTTCACCGTCGACGCGCCGACACCGCAGAACTCAGGCAACGCTGGCGAGACTCCCGTTGACCCCACCCCGGAGGATCCGACGGATCCGACGCCTCAGCCTGAGCAGCCGCAGCCGGGCGAGATCACCCCGATTGCCGAGATCCAGGGCACCGGCGCCGACTCCCCGCTGGCAGGCAAGACCGTAACCACCGAAGGCGTCGTCACGGCGGTGTACGAAGAGGGTGGCAAAAACGGCTTCTTCCTCCAGACCGCCGGCACCGGCGAGATCAAGAACCCGGGCGATGCCTCCGACGGCATCTTCGTCTACATGGGCCGCAACCAGAACTTCCCGGCAATCGGCGATTCGCTCCAGGTCACCGGCGAGGTGAAGGAGCACTTTTCGCAGACGCAGATCACGGTGTCGTCGATAGGCAAGCTCGAAGAAGCGCTGGAAGCGCCGAAGGCTGTCGAGATTGACACGCTTCCGCTTGGCGACGACGCACGCGAGCCGTACGAGGGCATGCTCGTGCGTCCGACTGGCGCGTACACGGTGACCAACAACTACGAGCTCAACACCACCGGCAACCTGGGTCTCGCGCCGGGGACCAAGGCATTCCGCAACCCGACCGACGAGATCGTCCCGGATAAGGCGAAGGTCGCGGAGATCAACGCGCAGCAGGCTGCAAAGATTGTCTACCTCGACGACGGCCGCACCCGCGACTACTTCAAGACAGACAAAAACACCCCGCTGCCGTACCTCGTCACCTCCGACAACGGCGTGAAGTCCATCCGCACTGGCGATCAGGTGGACTTCCAAACCGACGTCGTCGTCGACTACTCGTGGGACCAGTGGCGCTTCCAGCCGCTGCGGCCGATCACCGGCAAGAACGACGCCGAGGAGCTCCCGATCACGTGGGAGGACTCGCGCGCGACGTCCTACGACGTGCCGGACACCGTCGAAGGCGACAATTCCATCGGCTTCTTCAACGTGCTCAACTACTTCACCTCCCTGGGCAATGACGAGTCGGGCTGCAAGGCGTACTCCGACAAGGACGGCAACAAGGTCGGCACCAACCGCTGCAACGTCCGCGGCGCGTACTCCCAGGCTGCGTTTAACGATCAGCAGGCGAAGATCGTCACCGCGATCAACAAACTCGACGCGCACGTGCTCGGCCTGTCCGAGATTGAAAACGGTGCTCGCGTCACCGGCGATGTCGCGCAGCGCGACAACGCATTGTCCAACCTGGTCAAGGAGCTAAACAAGGCCGCTGGCGAGAACAAGTGGGACTACGTAAAGTCCCCGTCTGCGCTCGGCACTGCCGAGGACTTCATCCGCGTCGGTTTCATCTACCAGCCGGCTGAGGTCGAGCCGGTCGGCGAGTCCCGCATCTTCGACGACCCGGCCTTCACCCGCATGGCGCGCCAGCCGCTGGCGCAGGAGTTCAATACGGTCAAGCGTGACGACGACGACAACTTCGTCGCCGTGGTCAACCACTTCAAGTCCAAGGGCTCCGTGGCAAACGGCGATAAAGATTCGGGCGACGGTCAGGGCAACAACGCCAATGTCCGCGTTGCGCAAGCGCAGGCGCTGCTCGACCACATGGCCAAGCAGGACGATTGGCAGGAGCTGCCGACCTTCCTCGTCGGCGACTTCAACGCCTACACCATGGAAAACGCGCTGAACACGCTGCGCGGTGGCGGCTACACGCTGATCCACCACAAGAAGGACTTCCCGCAGGAGTCCTACCAGTTCAACGGCCAGCTCGGCTCCCTGGACCACGTCTTCGCCAACGACGCCGCCAACGCGCTCGTCCAGGACTCCGCCGTCTGGAACATCAACGGCGACGAGTCGGTTGCGTTCGAGTACTCGCGTCGTAACTACAACGTCCAAGACTTCTTCGGCGACGGCGACAACCCGCTCTACGGCTACGGCAACCCGTTCCGTTCCTCCGACCACGACCCGGTCAAGGTCGGTTTCGGCACCAAGCTCGATGAGAAGGATGATGCTGACAAGTTCGCCCCAGAAGCAAGCGAGGCCGTCACCGTCACCCAGGGCGATGAGCTGCCCGATGCGAAGACCACAGTGAAGGACGCAGACCAGCTGCCGGCGGACACAAAGTTCGAGTGGACCAAGCCTGCGAACACCGACACTGTCGGCGACGACCAGGAAGGCGAGATCACCGTCACCTACCCGGACGGGTCCGTCGACACGGTGAAGGTCGTTGTGAATGTGAAGCCGAAGGCTGAAGAGGAAGAACCGCAGCCGGAGGAAGATCAGCCGCGCTACATCGTCAAGGCAGAAGTCAACGACGCTGGCGAGCTCGTTGTCACCTACGACAACGGTGAAACTGAGAACCTCGGCAAGGTCAAGGGCACTGACGGCAAGAACGGTGCCGACGGTAAAGACGGTCAGCCTGGCAAGGACGGCGCCGACGGTCGCGACGGTGTCGACGGCAAGGACGGTCACGGTGTGAAATCCTTCGAGGTCAACGACGAGGGCCACTTGATCGTTACCTACTCGGATGACGAGACCGAAGACCTCGGCAAGGTCACCGGCGACAAGGGCGCTGACGGCGAGCCAGGCAAGGACGGCGCTGACGGTAAGGATGGTCGCGATGGCGTCGACGGCGAGAAGGGCCCGAAGGGCGACAAGGGCGAGACCGGCGCCGCGGGCCAGGACGGTAACGACGGCGTAGACGGCAAGCCGGGCAAGGACGGCGCTAATGGCGACAAGGGCTCTGACGGCGAGCCAGGCAAGGACGGCGCCGACGGTAAGGACGGCCGCGACGGCGAGAAGGGCCCGAAGGGTGACAAGGGTGACACCGGCGCTGCAGACCAGGACGGTAAGAACGGCGAAAACGGCGTCGATGGCCGCGATGGCAAGGATGGCGAGAATGGCCGCGGTATCGCCGAGGCTGTCCTCAACGAAGACGGCGAGCTTGTCCTCACCTACACCGACGGCGAGACCCAGAACCTGGGCCGCGTGACGGGCACCGACGGCAAGAACGGCGAGAAGGGCGCAGACGGTGCTGATGGCCGCGACGGCGCTGATGGCAAGGACGGCGCCAACGGCACCAACGCCCCGGCCGATGAAGGCTCCAGCGCGAGCGACCGCTGCCTACCGGCGGTGGGCATCACTGCCCTGCCTCTGCTGGCGCTGATCCCGCTCGGTCTGGCAGCCACCATGGACATTCCGGCGCTGGCTCCGGTGAAGGCGCAGATCGAGAAGGTCGGCGAGCAGCTGCCGGTTCCGGTGGAGACTGCCGCCGGTATCGCTGGCGCCGCCGTGGCAATCGCGGCGATCGCCACTTTGGCAACGGCGTGCAGCACCGAGGATGGTTCCTCTAAGTAGGACCGCAACTCACACCACGCGTCAGCCCCGACCCGGGAATCTCCCGGATCGGGGCTTCCCGCATTGAAAACAGTTTCCAATAGTGGTTGGATATCCCCTATGCGAAATCGTTTTCATCTCACTCCTTTGGCC
The DNA here is from genome assembly GCF_001838175.1 of Corynebacterium sp. HMSC034A01. Lineage (NCBI taxonomy): Bacteria > Bacillati > Actinomycetota > Actinomycetes > Mycobacteriales > Corynebacteriaceae > Corynebacterium > Corynebacterium sp. HMSC034A01. Next base: position 35,618 of record NZ_KV835948.1, read on the forward strand.
GCGGTTGCGGCTACCGCTCTGGTTGGCGCGCTGGGCGGATGCTCGTCGGAAAGCAATGATGCGAGCGGCAGCGACATCATCGCCACCACGAACGTGTGGGCGGACGTGGCCTCCGCTGCCACGGGCAGCGACGTGGACGCGATCATCACCGGCGATGCTGTGGACCCGCACCACTACGAGCCGTCCGCGAAGGACCTCTCGCGCATCAAGGAAGCGGACACCGTCGTGGCCAACGGCGGCGCGTACGACGCCGCGCTCTACACCGCCGCTGAGCAGGACCGCATCATCTACGCGATCCCGCTTCTCGACGAGCACGAGGCCCACGAGCACGACCACGACCACGACCACGAACATGCCCACGACCACGCGCACATGCCCAACTCCCTGGACGAGCTCGAGCACGCCTGGTTCGCGCCGGAGAAGGTGCTGCAGGTCGCGGAGGACATTGCGGATCGCACCGGTGGGGACGCGTCAGACGTCAAGCAGCGCATCGGCGACATCCAATCCAAGCTCAACGCGGTGCCGCACGTGCACATCGGCATGACTGAGACGATCGCGGCCGGCCTGGTGTGGGGCACGGAGCTGCACGACATCACGCCCGAGGAGTACGTCAAGGCCAGCCTGAACCACCAGGAGCCGTCCGCATCTGCAGTGGCGGCGTTCCTGGAGCAGATCGAGCGCGGCGAGCTGGACATGCTGTTCGTGAACCCGCAGAGCACCAACAGCGCCACCCAACGGTTGGCGGATGCGGCGAAGGCGCATAATGTTCCCGTTGTTGAAATCCGGGAGACGCCCCCGGCCGGCCAGAACTTCCTGGACTACTTCGAGGAGATCGTGGGTCAGATCACCGACATCGCAGCCCATGCTGAGCCGACCGGCCACCACCACTAGGAATTGCCAATTTGATCGCTGAGCTTCGCAGCGCCGCAGTCGAACCACTCTGGCGCGACCTCACCCTCACCGTCGAACCCGGCGAATTCATTGCGGTCCTCGGCCCCAACGGCGTGGGCAAGTCCACCCTGCTGGGCACGCTGATGGGCACGCGCAAGCTCACTTCTGGGCAAGCGAAAGTCCACGGCCCGATCGGGTTCATCCCGCAGCAGCACATGTTTCCGAAGGACCTTCCGGTGCGCGGGCGCGATCTGGTTGCGTTGGCGATGGGGAAAGGGGCGAGGCCGGAGGACGTCGATAGGCAATTGGCTTCGGTGGGGGCGCAAGGTTTTGCCGAGCGCCGCGTCGGTGTGCTTTCCGGCGGCCAGCAGCAGCTCATCCGCCAGGCGCAGGCGTTTGCACAAAACCCGGAGCTTTTGCTTTGCGACGAGCCCCTGCTCTCCCTCGACCCCGCCCGCGCACGCGACACAGTGCAGCGCCTCGCCGAGCACCCGGCGGCCGTGATCTGCGTAACGCACTCGATTAACCCGGTACTGGGCGTGGTGGACCGGGTGCTGTACCTGGGCCCGGAGAGGCACGTGGTGGGAAGTGTTTCCGAAGTGATGCGCTCCGAGGTGCTCAGCGAGCTCTACGGCACCCGCGTGGACGTGGTCGAAGTTGACGGACGGATGGTGGTCCTGTGAGTGCATTTTGGGCGGACACGTCCTACCTGCTCGGGCAGGGGTTCGTGCAGACGACGCTGGTGGCGTGCGCGCTGCTGGGCGTGCTGTCCGGCGTGATGGCGCCGCTGATCGTGCTGCGCCAGATGTCGTTTTCGGTGCACGCGACCTCGGAGCTCGCGCTCATGGGCGCCTCCGCGGCGCTGCTGTTCGGGCTGAACGTCGGCTTCGGCGCGGTGGCTGGTGCTGTGGTGGCAGCGCTAGTGTTGGCCGCGCTTGGACTCAAGGGCCAGCAAGACTCCGCCGTGGGCGTGGCCATGAGCTTCGGCATGGCGCTGTCCGTGTTGTTCATCCACTTGTACCCGGGGAACTCGAACAGGGCTTTGGCGCTGCTGACGGGCCAGATTGTCGGCGTGTCGGCGCAGAACGTGGCGCTGCTGGCGGGGACGACGGTATTAGTAGCCGGCGCGGTGCTGGTGCTGTGGCGGCCGCTGCTGTTCTCCTCCGCGGACCCCGTAATGGCCGCCGCGTGCGGGGTTCCCGTACGGACGATGGCCCTGGTGTTCGCGGTGCTGGTCGGCATCGCGTCGGCGCAGTCAGTGCAGATCGTCGGCGCGCTGCTGGTGATGTCGCTGCTGATCACCCCCGGCGCGTCCGCCGCTCAAGTCACGGCGAACCCGAAGCTTGCGGTGGTGCTGTCCGTGGTGTTTGCGGAGGTCGCGGCCGTCGGCGGAATGGTGCTCTCGCTCGCCCCCGGCATGCCAGTGAGCGTGTTCGTGGCCTTTATCTCGTTCGGGATCTACCTGGTGTGCCGGGTGATCGGCAGGGTGCGGGACTAGCTAGCGGTACTCCCTGTAATCCGCCGGTTGAGCACCCTTGTCCACCGCTGCGGCGGCTGCGGCGAGGAAGTCGCGGCGCACCTTCTTCTGCCCCAGCTCGCGCCCGGAGACCGACAAACGTATTGTGTTGCCCTTCTCCGCGCCGCGCTCGGCGGCCTTGATCACATTGCGGCGCCACCACTTCGCGGCGCCGTACCCCTCACCCACCGACAAGTTGCGGCCCTGCGAGAACTCACCCTGTTCAATGCGGTAGATGCCCTTCGTGGAGGCGGCGACGGTGAACCCGAACTCACCGAGCACCTTCAGAGTGCCGTCCGACATGCGCCAGCGCGGCGGCGCAAACATGTCCAAGTCGAATCCCAGCGCGGACATCTGGCGCGTCGCGCCTTTGAGACGCAGCCGCGCCTCGTGCTCCCCCAGGCTGGCGAACTCGCTGCGGCGCCCCTGCACCGGCTGGTCGAAGCCGTTGAGCATGAGGGCGCGGTGTTCGAGCTGCTCGTTGAGCCAGGAGCGCGTGGCGTCGTCCTTAGCCAGGTGCCACTTCTTGTCGATGTGCGGCGCCACCAACAACGACACCGGCACCCCCTCCCGATCCAGGTCGCGCACCATGCTGGCAACGTCCTCCAACGTCGCGTCGAAGATGGAGGAAATTGAAACAAGTACGCGCCCAGGCATAGGGGAAATTATCGCACACCTAGACAGTTAGTGCCGGGTGAAAAATGTTCACAGAGTTCGCACACATGTTCTATCTCGGCGGACTCGTGTCAGACGGGGTTCTACTATGCGAATTCAAGTGCAATGAAAGGAGGTGCTCCAGATGAGTGCAGTGCTCGACCAAGCGGTCAACCAAATCGTCGACGGGCTGCGTTCGCTCGCCAACGTGATGCGGGAACCGGACTCGCTCCACCTCGCCTCCACCCACGTGGCCATGGAGCGCCTCCACGCCTGCCTGCCGCTGCTGTCCAACGCAGACGCCGCGTTCGCTTTCCTCTGCGACCGGGACGGCGCCGGCGCCCTTGTCGGCGCGAACCACGCCGTGGAGTATCTGACACGGAGCTTGGGCTTGTCCCGTCGAGAAGCATTCGCTCTCTTGGAGCAGGGCAAGAGGCTCTACGGCGAACCCGAGGTGCCCGAGCCGGAGCCGAGCGAAAACAAAGAGGACCGCAAACGCAAGGAGCAGGAGGCGGAAGCGCGGCGAAAGAAGGCGCGCGAGGCGCAGGAGCGGGCACGCCGGGCAGCCGAGAAGGCCAACGCAGAGAAGAAGCGCATCATCACCAACGCGCTCAAAGACCTCAACGAGCACGCCAACCCCGGCTACGAGGAGATCCTCGCCGAAGCAATGGAGGCAGCCGAATCCCTCACCGCCGAGGAGCTCCGGAAGTTCGTCCGCGACCAGGTCAAGCGCGCCAACAAGCGCGGACGCGACTACGACGGCGAGAAAGACCCCCTCGCCGCATGGAAGAAGCGCGGCATCTGGCTCGGGGAACCGGACGCGGACGGCGGCTCCTATTTCAATGGCTACCTCGATGCCGCGTCGCGGGCGAAGCTAGAGGCCTGTCTTGCCGCCGGCGACCACATGGGGTCCAACATGGAAGGCGAGGACGCCGCGAAGCGGGACAGCCGGCGCAAGCACCAGCGCCACTTCGACCAACTCATGAACGTGCTCGACCGCTACGGCGATGCCGCCACAAAGTCCCGCGGCGGCGTGGGCACGGTGGTGATCTCGCTTACCCTCGACGACCTCTTAGAGGCGGACGCCTTCACCGAGTTCCCCACCAACACCTCGGTGTCGCTGACCCCGCTCGACATCGTGCGTTTGGGGCTTGCCGGGGACAGCTTCATCCTCCAGCTCGACTCGGCCACCGGCGTCCCGCTTTCCCTCGGCCGCACCCGCCTTGCCTCCGTGGAGCAGAAGCTTGTGTTACTGGCGATGCAGAGCGTGTGCGCATGGAACGGCTGCACCAAGCCGGGCGTCGAACTCGAGGCCCACCACCTGGACTCCTACCTCAGCGGCGGGCTGACCAGCATCGACAACCTGGTCCTGCTGTGCCGCGAGCACCACATGTGCAACAACGACAACAAAGACGGCGCCGGCAACAAGGGCCACTTCGGCCGCGACTCCGACACCGGCGACGTGTACTACCACCCCGCCAACGGAGATCCGCCGAGGCACACCAGCACCTACCAGTACTGCAATTCACCTGGTCAGAGGCTTGCCAAAAAGGCGAGGTCACGGCACGGCGGCAACCACAACCGCCCGCCGGACCCTGCCCTATTCGACCCGGACGGTTAAACCGCCCCTGCCTTCACCAGCGTCCACGCGTACTCGAACGCGGTCTGCTTCCACTTGGCGTAGCGGCCCGACACGCCGCCGTGCCCCGCGGACATCTCCGTCTTCAGCAGGACCTCGCCTGCGGTGCCCACCTCGCGCAGCTTTGCCACCCACTTCGCGGGCTCGACGTAGAGCACGCGGGTGTCGTTCAGGCTGGTCACCGCGAGGATGTCCGGGTAGTCCTGGGCGGTGATGTTCTCGTACGGGGCGTACGTCGCCATGTAGTCGTACACCTCAGGGTCGTGGTACGGGTCGCCCCACTCTTCCCACTCCCCCACCGTCAGCGGAAGCTCGGGCTTGAGGATGGAGGTCAGCGGGTCCACGAATGGCACGATCGCGAGGATGCCGGCGAACTTCTCCGGCGCCATGTTTGCCACCGCGCCCATGAGCAGGCCGCCGGCGGAGCCGCCCTCGGCCACCAGCTGCTCGGGGGTGGTCAGGCCCAGCTCCACGATGCGGTCGGCGCACGCGATGAAGTCCGTGAACGTGTTGGTCTTGTGCAGCATCTTGCCGTTGTCGTACCACGCGCGGCCCATCTCGCCGCCGCCGCGCACGTGGGCGCACACCCACACCATGCCGCGGTCGAGCAAACTCAACCGTGCCACGGAGAACCCGGGGTCCGTGGATGCCTCGTACGAGCCGTAGCCGTACAGCAGCGCGGGCGCGGGGCCTTCGACGCCCTTGCGGCGCACCACCGAAATCGGCACCTGTTCCCCGTCCGGGGCGGTTGCCCACTCGCGGTAAGCCTCGTACTCGTCCGGGTTGTAGCCGCCTTCGACCTCTTTCTCCTTCAGCAGGGTCAGCTCGCCGGTCGCCACCGTGTAGTCCAGCACCTGCGAGGGCTGGATGTAGGAGGAGTACACGATGCGCACCACCGGGGCCTCCCACTCCGGGTTGCCGCCGAGGCCGACGGTGTAGAGCTCCTCGGAGAACTCCAACTCCTTGAACTCGCCGAAGCCGCCGTCGAGCGACGCCACGGCCAGCCGCGGGATCCCGCCGCGCCGGTACGCCATGAACATGAAGTCGCGGTAGGTGTCGATCGCCTCGACGCGCACGGTCTCGGAGTGCTCCACCAGCACCGGCAGCTCCCGCAGGGGTGGCACAGCTCCGACGGGTGTCGTCGCCACGCAGAAGTTCGCCCCGTGAGCGTTGTGCGTGACCACCCACTGCTCTTCGCCGTCGACGACGCAGAAGTCCGGGTGGTACTCGATGCCGGCCTCGCGCTCCCACAGCACCTCGAACTCGCCGGTGGGATCAGTCATGTCGAGCACGCGGTACTCGGAGGTCAGCGACGAAGACGCGATGATCATGAGGAAGCGTTCCGCGCGATCCGCGCCCACACCGACGCCGAACTTCTCGTCCGTCTCCTCGTGCACCAGCACGTCCTCGGCAGAAGGCGTGCCCAGCTTGTGGCGCCAGATCTGGTGGGGCCGCCAAGCATCGTCGCAGCGGACGTAGAACAGGTAGTCCTCGCCCGCCCAGGTCGCGCCGTAGAAGAGGCCCTCGAGCTCGTCGTCGAGCAGCTCCCCGGTCTCGAGGTTCTTGAACCGCATGGTGAAGCGCTCGTCGCCCTCGGTGTCGAAGGAGTACGCGAGCAGGCGACCGGAGGTGGACACGGACGACGCCCCGAGCGAGAAGAACTCGTGCCCGGCGGCGAGCTCGTTGACGTCGAGAAGCACCTGCTCCCCCGGCATGTCCTCGGTGATCTCGGGTGGGGTCCACGGGTCATCCGCGGTCGGAATGCGGCAGGAGATGCCGTAGTCCTTGCCCTCGATGGTGCGGCCGTAGTACCACCAGTCGCCCTGGCGCTGCGGCACGGACATGTCGGTCTCTTTGACGCGGGACTTGATCTCGCCGTAGACGTCGTCCACCAGCCCGGACCAGGCGGACGTTTTCTCCTCCGTATAGGCGTTTTCGGCCTCTAGGTGCGCGATGACCTCGGGGTTGTCCTTGTCGCGCAGCCACTCGTAGTTGTCCACGAACTCGCGGCCGTGAAACTTGCGGACAATCGGGCGTTTCTCAGCTACGGGTGGGATCATGCGTGCTCCCCCGGCCATGCGGAGAAACGGCGGCCAGAAAGGCGCTCGTACGCCTCGATGTAGCGGTCGCGGGTTGCCTCCACGACGGAGCCGGGCAGCTCCGGCGGCGTGGTGCCCTCCTCCTGGTCCCAGCCGGACTTCGGGCCGGTGAGCCAGTTGCGCACGTACTGCTTATCAAAGCTGGGCTGGCTGCGGCCTTCCTCGTAGCTGTCGGCGGGCCAGTAGCGGGAGGAATCCGGCGTGAGCACCTCGTCCGCAAGCACGAGCTCACCGTTTTCGTCCAAGCCGAACTCGAGCTTGGTGTCGGCGAGGATGATGCCCTTGGTCTCCGCGTAGTCGGCGGCGCGGCGATACACCTCGAGTGTGGCGTCCCGCAGGCGCTCGGCAAGGTCCGCGCCGAGCTTGCCCGCCATGTGCTCGAAGGTGACGTTGATGTCGTGGTCGCCCTGCTCGGCCTTGGTGGCGGGGGTGAAAATCGGCTCGTCGAGCTTGGACGCCTCGACCAACCCCTCGGGCAGCTTCACGCCGCAGATGCGGCCGGTGGCGTCGTATTCCTTCTTGCCGGAGCCGGTGAGGTAGCCGCGGGCCACGCACTCGAACGGCACCATGTCCAGCTTCTTCACCACCATTGCGCGGCCGAGGACATCTTCGGGGATGCGCTCGTCGTCGATCGGGCCAGCCAGGTGGTTCGGCACGTCGGACAGCAGGTCGAAGAAGAACATGGAGGTGGCGGTGAGGATCCGCCCCTTGTCCGGGATCGCCGGTTCGAGGGAGAAGTCGAAGGCGGAGATGCGGTCGGTCGCGACCATGAGCAGGGTCTGCTCATCCACCTCGTAGATCTCGCGAACCTTGCCGCCGGAGATGTGTGAGTAATCTGAAAGCTCTGGACGCATGCGCGCTAGTATATGCGCCGTGAAAAACCGCGCTACCGTTGTCCTCCTCCCGCTTCTTCTCGCAGCGTGCACCGCACCTTCGGAGTTCAGCGGGGAGATGCCGGAGTTTTACCCTTCGCGCGACGGCGCCACGTTCCGTTTCGGGCAGACCGCCAAGATCGTCACCGAGGACGTGCGCTACCACGTGCCGGTGCAGTGGGAAGTCACGGTGGATGAGCCCACCACCACCCGCGCGCCCCGCAGCGCCGAACACGCCCGCTCCATCGTGTGCTTCCCTGTCAGCTTCACCCCGGCTGCCATCGGCGAGTTCCCCATGGATGTCACGGTCGCGTTGCCGGAGCTGTTGCCTATCGACGGCGACCTCGCCGCCAACGTGGCCGACCCAAATTACTGCGGCGATTGGGACATCACCGGCTACACCGGCGAGCTGGAAGCCAACGAAACCTACACCGGCTTTGTGGCCTCCTGGGCTGGCAGCGCCGACCCGGGAATTGTCGGCCGCGGCGTCGAGCTGAAAAGCCGCGACGCCACCCTCACGTGGAAGTAACTACAGGATGTCGCCCGGGGTGTAGGCGGCGGCCTGCGGATGCGCGTCGACAAGCTGTTGCACCCTCGCGAGCACCCGGTCCACCTGGGACTCCGCCGCGCCGATGAAGGCGTGGCGATCCGAAAGTGCCTCCTCCAACTGCGCCTGATCCAGCGGCAGGCGCTCGTCGTCCGCGAGGCGCTCCACCAGGTTCTGTTCCGCGCCGCGCTCGCGCATGTCCAGCGCCATGGACACCGCGTTTTCCTTGATCACCTCGTGCGCCGTCTCGCGGCCCACGCCGGCGCGCACGGATGCCATGAGGATGCGCGTGGTGGCCAGGAAAGGCAGGTAGCGGTCCAGTTCGCGGTTGATCATGGCCGGGAAGGCGCCGAACTCGTCGAGGACGGTGAGCATGGTCTCCAGCTGGCCGTCGATGGCGAAGAACGCGTCCGGCAGCGCCACGCGGCGCACCACGGAGCAGAACACGTCGCCCTCGTTCCACTGCTGGCCGGACAAATCCGCCACCATCGTGAGGTAGCCGCGGAGGATGACCTGGAAGCCGCCGACGCGCTCGCAGGAACGCGCGTTCATCTTGTGCGGCATGGCGGAAGAGCCAACCTGGCCTTCCTTGAAGCCCTCGGTGACGGTTTCGTTGCCGGCCATGAGCCGGATCGTGGTGGCCAGCGAGGACGGGCCCGCGCCCAGCTGCACCAGTGAGGACACGACGTCGAAGTCGAGGGAGCGCGGGTAGACCTGCCCCACCGAATCAAACACGCGGTCAAAGCCGAGGCCTGAAGCGATGCCCTGCTCGAGCTGGGAAAGCTTCTCCTCGTCGCCGCCCATGAGGTCCAACATGTCCTGCGCGGTGCCCATCGGCCCCTTGATGCCGCGCAGCGGGTACCGCTCCAAAAGCTCCTCAATGCGCTCAACCGCAACTAGAATCTCGTCGGCGGCGGAGGCGAAACGCTTGCCCAGGGTGGTGGCCTGCGCCGCCACGTTGTGGGAGCGACCGGCCATGACCAGGGACTTGTACTCGCCGGCGCGGTTGCCCACGGCCTTCAGCAGCGCAATCGCCTTGTCACGTGTGAGCTCGAGGGCGCGGCGCACCTGCAGCTGCTCCACATTCTCGGTGAGGTCGCGCGAGGTCATGCCCTTGTGGATTTCCTCGTGGCCCGCCAGCGCGTTGAACTCCTCGATGCGCGCCTTCACGTCGTGGCGGGTGACCCGCTCGCGCTCAGCAATGGAATCCAGGTCCACCTGGTCGATGACCTTCTCGTAGTCCTCGATCGCGCCCGGTTCCACGGCGACACCGAGCTCCTGCTGCGCCTTCAGCACCGCGATCCAGAGCTGGCGCTCCAGGATGATCTTGTGCTCCGGGGCCCACAGGGTGGCCATCTCCGGGGAGGCGTAACGGTTACTCAAAACATTCGCGTTGTTCGGCTTCACGGCATTCATCATAGGGAGATCGCCCCCTCGATCGCGGGGCGGGCGATGTCCTTGCGGTAAAATGCCCCGGGAAGTTCGATGCCGGAGATAACCTCGTACGCCTCCGCCACGGCTTCCTCGAGCGTCGCGCCCTGCCCGACCACGCCGAGCACGCGGCCGCCGGAGGCAACATACTCGCCGTCCTCCAACGCAGTGCCGGCGTGCAGCACCCGCGAAGGATCGTCCAGCGCCTCGCCGCTCACAACCCCACCGGTCTTGGCCGCCTGCGGGTAGCCCTCGGCGGCCAGCACCACCATGGCGGCGAAGCCGTCGCGCCACTGCAGCGGCTCCACCTCGTCCAGGCGGCCCTCCGCGACGGCGAGCAGCACGTCCGCCAGCGGGGTTTCCAGTAGCGACAGCACAGCCTGCGTCTCGGGGTCGCCGAAGCGGGCGTTGAACTCCACCACTGCCGGGCCTTCCGGCCCCCAAGCGGCGCCGACGTACAAAAGGCCCTGGTACGGGGTCCCGCGGCGCACCATCTCTTCCGCAACCGGGCGCGCGATCGCATCCACGATGGTCTGGACACCGTCCTCGGGCAGCCACGGCAGCGGCGCGTAGGCGCCCATGCCGCCGGTGTTGGGCCCCTCGTCGTTGTCGTAGGCGCGCTTGTGGTCCTGCGCCGGCAGCAGCGGCACCACCGTCTCGCCGTCCACCAGGCAGAACAGGGAGACCTCGGGGCCTTCCAGGAAGGATTCGAACAACACCGGGTTGCCAGCCTCGAGCACCGCCTCCGCGTGCGCCTTCGCCTCGGCGCGGTCCTCGGTGACCACCACGCCCTTGCCGCCTGCCAGGCCGTCGTCTTTGACCACGTAGCGCGGGCCGTACTCGTTCAGCGCGGGTTCAACGTCTTCCGGCTTCTCAACGCGGGTCGCGGACGCAGTCAGCACACCCGCCGCGGACATCACGTCCTTGGCAAAGGCCTTGGACCCCTCGAGTTGCGCCGCGGCCTTCGTCGGGCCGAACACCGGCACGCCCGCTTCAACGAGCGCGTCCGCCGCACCCGCTACCAGGGGCACTTCCGGACCGATCACCACAAGCTCCGCGTTGGTTTCGCGGGCCAGTTCCACGATGGCCTGGGGCGAGGCGACGTCGACGGAACGTACCGTCGCCAAGCGGGACATGCCCGCGTTACCCGGTGCGACCGTGAGATCGTGGCCTTGCATTGCGTTGAGTAGGGCGTGTTCGCGGCCGCCCGAACCGATGACAAGGATGCGCATGCGCCCCAATTTACCGGTAGCGTCGACAAGTATGAGCACCGTATTCAGCAAGATCATCGCAGGCGACATCCCGGGGCGCATCGTGTACCAGGACGACACTGTCGCAGCCTTCCTCACCATCGAGCCGGTCGCGTACGGCCACACGCTGGTCGTGCCGGTCGAGGAGATCGACAAGTGGACCGACATCCCGGCGGACCTGTGGGCGCACATGAACGAGGTCGCCCAAAACATCGGCGCGGTCATCGTGGACAAGTTCGACGCGGAGCGCGCCGGCTACCTCATCGCCGGCTTCGAGGTGCCACACGCCCACATCCACGTCTTCCCCGCCAACGACATGTCAGGCTACACGCTTTCCAGCGCGATGCGCCACGACGAGACCGACGCAGCGAAGATGGACGCCGCCGCGGAAACCATCCGAGAAGCTCTTAAAGCGCAGGAAGCGAAATAGTAAACGTCGAGCCCTCGCCCGGCGCGGTGACCACCTTCACGGTGCCGCCGTGCGCCTCAATGAGGGATTTGGTGATGGCCAAACCCAGCCCGGAGCCGCCGGTCGCACGGTTGCGGGATGAGTCGGCGCGGTAGAAGCGCTCGAAGATGTGCTCCGCGTCCTTGGCCTCCATGCCGCAGCCGTTGTCGGCGACGTCGATGACCATGCGGTCGAGGTTTTTCCGGATGGTCACTGTGACCTCAGCGTCCGGGCCCGCGTGCTTGTAGGCGTTAGTGATCAGGTTCACCAGCACTTGGTGCAGCCGGTCCGGGTCGCCGTTGACCTGCGCGATGTCCGGGGTGTCCGTGATGACTTCCACCGTGCGGTCCGGGAACGCGGCATCGACGGTGCTTTTTGCGGCGAGCACCCATTCCAGCACGTCCATCGGCTTCTTTTCTAGCCGTGCGCCCTCGGCACGGGTCAACGCCAGCAGGTCCTCCACCAGCAGCTGCATGCGGGCGGATTCTTCATCGATCTTGCCCAGGACCATGTCTGGGTCGTTCGCCATACCCTTGCGGTACAGCTCCGTGTACCCGCGAACGCTGGTCAGGGGCGTGCGCAGCTCGTGAGAAGCATCGCCGACGAAGCGGCGCATTTGCTCCTCCTGGGTGCGAGCGTTGTCCAGGGAATCCTGCAGCTTGGACACCATGGTGTTCATCGCGTAGGACAGACTGCCCACCTCGGTCTCCCGCGGCCATGCGGGCACGCGACTGTCCGTCTCGCCGTTGGCGATCGCCAGCGCCGTGTTCTCCACGATCTTCAGCGGCGCGAGCGCGCGGGCCACCATGTAGTTCGCGGCCACGCCGATGCCGAAGAGCGCCAGCGCGCCCACACCGGCTTCCACCCAAGCGAGCGCGCGCAGCATCTTCGCTTCGGTTTCCAGCGACTTGGCAACGTACTGCACTGTGCCGTCGGACTGTTGGTGCGCCATCGCCCGCCATTTCACGCCTTGGCCTTTATCGTTGACGGACGGGATGGTCGTGGGGTGGTCGAGGCGCTCCACCTTCGAGTAATCAGGCGGGTTCACAGATCCTCTGCGCGGCACCAGCTGGTCGTAGCCGGGGTACAGGGTTGCCTGGTTGAACTCGCTGGGCAGGCTCAAGATGTTGAACTGCCAGGCGGGTGTTTGCTGCGCCCACGTCGCCATGCCCTCGCGCAGCTGGTCGTCAGCCCGGTCGAACAGGAAGTGGCGCATGACAAAGTAGATCAGCACCGAGCTCAGTGTGATGCCGATCGTGAGCGCTGCCATCACCACCGCGACAAGCTGGCGCTTGAGCGGCTTTTTCGACGGCGCCGTTAACACCGAGTAGGGCATGGGACTACTGGCGCGGGGTGCGCAGCACGTAGCCGACACCGCGGACGGTGTGGATCAGTTGCACGTCGCCGGTGTCCACCTTGCGGCGCAGGTAGGAGATGTAGGACTCCACCACGTTGCCGTCGCCGCCGAAGTCGTAGTGCCACACGTTGTCCAGGATCTTCGCCTTGGACACGACAACCTCGGCGTTGAGCATAAGGTAGCGCAGCAGGTTGAACTCGGTGGGCGACAGTTCCACGATTTCGCCGGCCTTGGTCACCTCGTGGGTGTCGTCGTTGAGTGTCAGGTCCGCGTAGCGCAGGGTGGTGTCTTCGTTGGAATCTTCGCTGACGTTGCCGCGGCGCAGGATCACTCGCAGGCGGGTGATCACTTCCTCGAGGGAGAACGGCTTGGTCACGTAGTCGTCCGCGCCGATGGTCAGGCCGTGGATGCGGTCTTCCACCGCGTCCTTGGCGGTGAGGAACAGCACCGGCGCATCCAAACCTTCGGCGCGCAGCTTGCTCAGCAGCTCGAAGCCGTCCATTTCCGGCATCATCACATCGAGGATGTACGCATCCGGTTTCCAGGAATGTGCGAGCTCGATGGCGGCGGGACCAGAGTTAGCGGTCTCCACATCGAACCCTTGGAACTTCAGGGAAACCGTTAACAGCTCCACAATGTTCGGTTCGTCGTCTACGACGAGCACCTTGAGGTTCTGCGAGTTCTCTGCCATGTCAATCACTTTCCGTTTCGTTGCAAGTTCTGCGGCAATTTCTGCGTTGCCAACAAGATAAAGCGATTAAACCGCACAACTCTGCACGTTTCCTGTACGTCCACTGAATGGCTCTAGCGGACTTCCCCCGAAATGTCTCCCCGACAAGAAACCGACAAGCCCCAGAAAAGAATTGGAGCTGGAGACGGGACTTGAACCCGCAACCTACGGTTTACAAGACCGTTGCGCTACCAATTGCGCCACTCCAGCAGTGCAGCAAAATCTTACACACGCCCCACACCTGCGTCACAACTGGCCAACCGATAGTGTGAGCGTGTGGCAGAAGGTAACTCATTGTGGGAGAGGATCTCCGGCTCGCGGCAGCGTGTGGCAACGATTGACGAGGCCCGCACGTCCCCGCCGCCGTCCGTCCTCGCGCCCATCAACCTGGCAGATCCAGCCGAGGTCGCGGCGGTGATGAACATCGCGGCACGCATCGGGGAAATCCTCATCGCGAACGCGACGACGTCGGCGGATGCGGCGAAGCAGATCCACACGGTGTGTTCTTCTTACGGCCTGCACTACGTGCATGTGTCGATCACGGTGAACACGATCACGCTCAACACGATCATCGGCGTGGATCAGCGCACCCCGGTGAATGTGTTCCGCGTGGTCACCATGATCAGCGAGAACTACCACAAGCTGCAGGAAGTGGATCGCCTGATCCGCTCGATTCGTTCTGGCGCGACCCCGCCGGAGATGGCGGAGCGGATCCTCAACGACATCGACACCGCGCCGATCCCCCACCGCAACACCCGCAACCTGGCGGGTTGGACGGTGATGGGTTTCTTCGTGGCGATGCTCCTCGGCGGGGACCTTCTCATGATGGCTGTCGGCGGTCTCACTGCGTTTCTCATCATGGGCTTCAACAAGTTGTTGTCCCGCGGCGGCCTGCCGGCGTTTTTCCACAACGTGATCGGCGGCTTCCTCGCCACCGTCCCCGCGGCAATTACCTACGACTTCTCCGCGTCGATCGGCCGCACAATCGTGCCCAGCCAGCTGATTGCGACGGGCATCATCGTGCTGCTCGCGGGTTTGACCCTTGTGCAGTCGCTTCTCGACGGCGTGACCGGCTCCCCGCTCAACGCCTCCGCCCGCTTCTTTTCCGCCATGCTGAACACCGGCGGCATCGTGGCCGGGGTTGCCAGCGGCGTAGCGGTCTCTGAGATGGTGGGCATGCCCTTGCCACCGATCGAACTCCTGCCCGGCAGCGCCGCGTACTCGAACGCCCTGCTCACCGTAGTTGGTGGTGGGATGGCTGCGGCGGCGTTCGCAGTGTGCTGTTTCGCGGAGCGCGCCGCGATCATTCTGTCGTTTGTCACCGCAGCGCTCGGCTCTGCCTGCTACTACATCCTGCTGGCCCCGCTCGGTCTGGGCAGGCTGTCGGCAACCGCCGCCTGCGCCATCGTGGTGGGTCTCGTCGGCGGCCTGATTTCCCGCCGGTTCTTGATCAACCCGGTGATCACAGCAGTGGCGGGCGTGACCCCGTTCTTGCCCGGTTCGTGGATTTACCGCGGCATGTACGCGTTGATGAACGAGCAGATGCTGCTGGGCATGATGAATTTGTTCACCGCCATCGGCACCTGCATGGCCTTGGCCGCCGGTGTGGTGTTCGGCGAGTGGGTTGCGCGCCGCATCCGCCGGCCGCAGCTGTACGTGCCGTACCAAGCGTTCAAGCGCGCGGGCCGCTTCACGTTCGAGCAGCTGCTCAGGGTGCGGCGACGGAGATAAGTTCATCGCGTAGGATGAAAACCCTTGACGCCTGATGCAAGGAGGAGAACGTAGTGCCACCCAAGATCACCGATTCGCGCCCTACTGCCGAGGCGATGCATGCTGTTGAGGAGCAGACGGCTTCGGGTGCCCGTCGGATCGTGGCAACGTACGCCGAGGATTTCCTGGACGGCGTGACTCTGATGTCCATGCTGGGGGTCGCCCCGAAGGGCTTCGTGTACAAGCGCTACGTGGAGGATTTGGAGCAGGAGGCCGAGGAGGAAGCTCCGAAGAAGGCCACCAAGAAGAAGGCGACGAAGAAGAAAGCCACGAAGAAGAAGGCGACTAAAAAGAAGGCCACCAAGAAGAAAGCCACGAAGAAGAAGGCCACCAAGAAGTCGACGAAGAAGACTGCCAAGAAGGCCTAAATGGGGGACAACGAGTTCGTCGTTGTGGCGAACCGCCTGCCGGTGGACAAGGTGGGAGACCACTACGAGGTCTCCCCTGGCGGCCTGGTCGCTGCCCTCGCTCCGGTGTTGCGTGCCCGTGAGGGCTGTTGGGTGGGGTGGCCCGGCAACATCGGGGAGGCGCTCGAGCCGTTCGAGTTCGGCGGCATCTCTCTTTTGCCTGTCTCCCTCGACCAGGATGATTTTGAGGGCTTCTACGAGGGCTTTTCCAACTCTGCGCTGTGGCCGCTTTACCACGATCTGATTGTCCAGCCGGAGTACAACCAGGCATGGTGGGACCGTTACGTTGAGGTGAACCGCAAGTTCGCGGAGGCAGCCGCGAAGGCCGCCGCCGAAGACGCCACGGTGTGGGTGCAGGATTATCAGCTCCAGCTCGTCCCGGGGATGCTCAAGGAGATCCGCCCGGACGTGACCGTCGGCTTCTTCCTGCACATCCCTTTCCCCGCTCCCGCGTTGTTCCAGCAGCTGCCGTGGCGCGAGGAGATCCTCGAGGGGCTGAAGGGCTGCGATCTGATCGGCTTCCAGCGCCACACCGACGAGGACAACTTCCTCCTACTCACAGACGAGATTCGCACCGGCACCTTCCCCATCTCCATCGATTCGGGGGAGATCGCAACTGCGACAGACGATCAGGTCAAAGCGTTACGTAGCGCCGTCGGCAGCCCGAGGCACCTGCTGCTCGGCGTGGACCGCCTGGACTACACGAAGGGCATCCTGCAGCGCCTGCTGGCCATAGAGTCGTTGCTGGAGGAGGGCAAGCTCTCCGACATCGCGTTTGTCCAGATCGCGACCCCGTCGCGCGAGCGCATTGAGCACTACCGCACCACCCGCAAGCAGGTTGAGGAAGCTATCGGGCGCATCAACGGCCGCTTCGGCGAGGTAGGCCGTCCGATCGTGCACTACGTGCACCGCAGCGTGTCGAAGGAGCACCTGGGCACCTTCTACGCCGCCGCGGACATCATGCTGGTCACCCCGTTCAAGGACGGTATGAATCTGGTGGCCAAGGAGTATGTGGCAGCCCACCCGGACGCGGACGGCGCGCTGGTGCTCTCCGAGTTCGCGGGCGCCGCCGTGGAGCTCGACCAGGCGTACCTGTGCAACCCGTTCGATTTGGAGTCCATCAAGGAGGCGATCCTCGAGGCCACCGACCCGGACCCGGCGCGTATGCGCCACATGCACGACTGGGTGATGGAGCACGATGTGGCCGCGTGGGCGAAGTCTTTCCTGGAGGAGCTGTGAAGCGCGCTCTAGCAATCCTGCCGCTATTCACCCTGGCCGCCTGCGTTTCTGCCCCGACATGGCAGGTTGTCTCGCTGCGCACCAGCGAGGACCAGCCCGCCACTGAGGCGTCGGTGGCGCGCGTGCGTATCGACGACCAAAGGTTCACCGGCACCACCGGTTGCGCCGACGTGTCCGGCTCGTTCGAGGGCGAAGACACCATCACCCTGGAAAACATCAAGCTCAGCGACCCAGGCGATTGCTCCGGCTGGGCCCGCCACACGCACGACCAGATAGAACACTTGCTCACCGCGAACACGACCTTCCGGGTGTCCCACCCCGCGGACTTCGAGATGATCCTTGTGGCAGAATCCGGCGAAACGCTAAGGCTGATGCGATGAGACTTCTCGTGTGTTTGGATTTCGACGGCACTCTCGCCGAGCTGGACCCGGACCCGTACGCGGTCCGCATCCACCCAGAATCAGAAGCCGCCATCCGCCGCCTCGCTGCCATCCCAGAAACGGAAGTGGCGGTCCTCACCGGCCGCCATATCGAGGGCATCAAGCAGGTCCTCCCGCAAAACCTACCGGTCACTCTCGCCGGCTCCCACGGCGCGGAGCCGGGTCCGCAACTCGAAGACCAAGACCGCGCCTACCTCGACCGTATCGAGGACCAGCTACACGCCCTCGCCACCAACGGCGCATACGTGGAGGTCAAGCCGTACCAGCGTGTCCTCCACGTGGCGAAGGTGCAAAACCCGGATACCGCACAAGCCATCCTCGCCGCTGCGAACGCCATCGACACCCAGGGCCGCCCGAAAACCCAGGGCCACAACGTGGTGGAGTTTTCCGCGGTGGAGGTCACCAAGGGCACCTGGCTCAACGCGTACAAGCAGGCCTTCGACCGCACCATTTTCGCCGGCGACGACGACACGGACGAGCACGCGATGGCGGTCCTTACCCCTAACGACCTCGGTATCAAGGTCGGCACAAAGCCATCGGGGGCGACCCGCCGGGTACCGGACGTCGATGCCATGGCACAATTGCTCACCCAACTCGCCGACGAAAGGGAAGCATGGAGCGCCACGCGCTAGTCCACCAGGGCCACGAGCGTCGCTGGATTGAAGTCCCGGGAGACGCCACTGCCCTCCTTGTGGTCCTGCACGGCTCGCTGCAGTCCGGCAACGTGCTGCGCAACTTCACCGACCGCACCTTCGAAGGCCTCGGCCCCACCGTGGTCTACCCGGACGGCGTCAAGCACCACTTCAACGATCTGCGGGCGGGATTCAACGAGGATGCGCGCCGCATGCGCATCGACGACGTCGGTTTCCTCATCAAGCTCGTCGAGCGCTACAGCGCCGACACGGTGATCGGCTGCGGGTTCTCCAACGGCGGGCAGATGATTATGCGCCTGCTTTTCGACGCCCCAGGCCTGCTCACCGGCGCCGCCACCTTCGGCGCGTCGATGCCAACCGCGGACAACACGCTGACCACCGCCGACAACTACCAGCCGACGAAACTCCTGGCCGTCCAGGGCACAAAAGACAAGCTCGTGCCTTACGACGGCGGAATCGCCGGCATCGGCGGCAACAACCGGGGAGAAACCCGGTCCGCCCTCAACTCCGCCGAGTTCTTTGCGAACTTAAACGGCTGCACCGGCCACGTAACGTCGACAAGCGAAAAGCTCCGCGTCGACGATTGGACCGGCGAGCACCCGGTGCGCCTCGTCTCCCTCGAGGGTGCCGGGCACATGGTGCCAGTCAACAAGGACCTCGACCCGCGGCTGGGCCACAACCCGAAGTCCCCTACCGGCGGGGAGCTTATCCGCGAATTCTTCTTTGCCTAGCAAACTCGCTTAACACCACGCCCGCCGCGACGGAGGCGTTGAGAGATTCCACCCAGTCCTCCATGGGCACGGACATGATGACATCGCAGTTTTCACGCACCAGGCGCGAGATGCCCTTGCCTTCCGAGCCGACGACGATGACCACGTTGTCGGTGGCTTGGTCGAAGGTGTCCAGGGTGTGCTCGCCGCCCGCATCGAGGCCGACCACGGTGTAGCCGTTGTCCTTGAACTGCTTGACGGTACGGGTCACGTTGGTCACCCGCGCCACCGGCAGCCGCGCCGCGGTGCCGGCCGATGTCCTCCAGGCCACGCCGGTGACCTGCGCCGAGCGGCGCTCCGGGATGATCACGCCATTACCCCCGAACGCCGCGGTCGAGCGGATCACCGCGCCGAGGTTGCGCGGGTCGGTGATGTTGTCCAGCACCACGAACATGCCGGGGCCGTCCACGGACTCGAGCAAATCATCAAAGTCCGCGTACTTATACGGCTGGATCTTCAGCCCGAGGCCCTGGTGCATGCCGTTGCCGGTCATCGCGTCGAGCTGCTGGCGCGGCACCTCGTGCACCGGTATGCCCTTCGAATTGGCCATGCCGACCGCCTCGCTCAGCCGCTGGTCGTGGCCGGTACCAGCGACCACGTACAGCGCCTCCGCCGGCACCTTCGCCTTGAGGCATTCCACTACCGGGTTGCGGCCGACTACCATGTCGGCGACCTCGCGGTCGTGGCGCCCCTGCGCGCGGCGCTGCCGGTCCAGCTTGCGCTTGTGGGCTGCGTGGTAGACACGGTCTTCCGCTTTCGGGGTTGCGCCCTTGCCGCGCAGGCCGCGGCGGCGCTGCCCGCCGGAGCCCTTCGTGGGCCCCTTCTTGTTCTTCTTTTGCTTGTCAGGCCGCTCATACGGTTTCGCCATGATCTACTCCTTCACCTGCCACTGCGGCCCGTCGGCCGTGTCGGTCACCTCGATGCCGGCCGCAGCCAGCCTGTCGCGCACCTCGTCGGCAGTCGCCCAGTCCTTCTCCGCGCGGGCGGTCGCCCTGCGCTCCAGCTCCGCGCGCACCAGCACATCCAGCGCGTTGCTATTGCTTGTCGACGCCGGCCACGCCCCCGGATCCACCCCCAACACCGCCGCCATCGCACGCACTTGAGCTGCGATAGGAGCAGGATCAGAAGCCTTGTTGCCCTCGCGGACTAGGTTGTGGATCTCGGCGAGCGCCTTGGGCACGGAGAAGTCGTCGTTGAGCGCTTCGGCGAACCCGTCGGTCCAGGTCGTGGGCTCGGGCATACCGGCGCGCTTGACAAACTCTTCGATGCGCCGGTAGCCGGCAGCCGCCTCTTGCAACGCCTCCGGCGAGTACTCCAGCACGCTGCGGTAGTGTGCCGAACCCAGGTAGTAGCGCAGCTCAACCGGGCGTACCTGCTCGAGCATCGCGTCGATGGACAGCACGTTGCCGAGAGACTTCGACATCTTCTCGCCCGCCATGGTCACCCAGTGGTTGTGCATCCAGAAGCGCGCAAAATTGTCGCCGGCCGCATGCGACTGCGCCTGCTCGTTCTCGTGGTGCGGGAACTGCAGGTCCAGCCCGCCGCCGTGGATGTCGAACTCGGAGCCGAGGTACCACGTGGACATTGCCGAGCACTCGAGGTGCCAGCCGGGGCGGCCCGGGCCCCACGGGGTGGGCCAGCTCGGCTCGCCGGGCTTCGCGGCCTTCCACAGGGCGAAGTCCGGGTCGTCGCCCGTCATGTCCTCCAGTTTGTTGCCGGAGATCGAACCGTAGTCCCCGCCGGCTTTCACCCAGGCATTCACGTCGAAGTAGACGGATCCTTCGCGGGTGTAGGCGAAGCCTGCGTCGATAAGCCGCTGCATGTAGTCGACCATCTGGGTGACGTGCCCGGTCGCGCGCGGCTCGACGGACGGCGGCAGCACCCCGAGGGTGTCGTAGGCGCGGGTGAACTCGCGCTCGTAGGTGGAGACCCACTCCCACCAGGGGCGGTTGTGCTCGCGCGCCTTGGTCAGGATCTTGTCGTCGATGTCCGTGACGTTGCGTGCGAACGCGACGTCGTAGTCGTTGGCCAAAAACCAGCGGCGGACGATGTCGAACGCGACACCCGAGCGCAGGTGCCCGATGTGCGGCTTGGCCTGCGGGGTGGCACCGCACAGGTAGATCGAGACGTGGCCGGGCCTAATCGGCTCGAAGTCGCGCAGTGTGCGGGTCTTGGTGTCGAAAATGCGTTGCTTCACAACACCGCAGTCTACAGAGACGACTCGTCCACCTTGAGCTCCGAGTAGCGCGCCTCCGGAACGCTGAACTCGTACGGCTTACCCACCGGCTCCCAGACCTGGTCCGCGCTGCACTTCACGTCCTGCGCGTCGCCGTCGAGCATGGTGAAGCCCCACACCAGCCGTCCCTGCTTTCCGGCATCGAGGGTGTACGGGCCGACCACCTGGTTCAGCGACCAGGTGGCCTGGTGCACGTAGTTCCAGCCGTACGCACGGGAGACGTTCTTCACCAGGTCGCCCTTCGGCGTGAAGGTGCCGGAGACCTCCAAGGTCTGCACCCGCTTCTCCTTCACGGTCTGCTCCACCGGCACCGGACCTTCGGTGTCGTTGCCCACGCTCGCGGCGTCGGTCTGCTTGAACCAGCGGCGGGTGGCGTCGACGTAGGTGTCGGTCATGCCCGGGGTGGCGCAGTAGCTACCCGGGGCGAGGTCCTCGTTCCAGCGCTGCGGGAGCTCGAAGTCGTAAGGCTGCGCGTTGGCGGGAGCAGCAAACAGCAACGCTGCCACCAGCGCAGGGATCACCCGCTTCATTTACGCACCCCAGTCAGTGTTCTCGCGGGTGCTCACGCGGACGTGGCGCTCCTTCGGCATCGTCGCGGTGAACGTGTTGCCGGCCGCTTCCCAGGTGCCGCCCTCGCCGCACACGGTCTCCTGGCCCTTGAAGTCGGAGACGATCCAGCCGGCCTGCAGCACAGCGGTCTTGCCTGGGGCGATGTTGTACGGGCCGACCTTTTCGCCGACCTCGTAGGACTGCTCGTTCGTGTAGCTGGTGGAGAAGGTGAACTGGATCAGCTTGGCCACGTCGAAGCTCAGGCCCGCGGTGACGTTCCAGGTCTTGGTCTTGGTTTCGGTGATGGAGCGGGTCACGGGCAGCGGCTCGTCGTTGTAGTTGGCCACGGTCCAGGTGCCGGCGGAGCCGTCGAAGTAGCTGCGGACGATCTCCACGGTCTGGCCGCGGTCGCCCGGGTTGGCGCACTTGTCGCCGATGGTGGTCGGGTTCGTCTCGTCGTAGGTGCGCTGCGGCAGGGCGTTGGCGGCCGGGGCGAGAGCGATAACAGCGGCGGTGGTGAGCAGAGCAATGGTGCGTTTCATGGTTATTCCTTAGAGGTAGGTTTGGGTGGGTACGGGGAGGTTGCGGTACTCGTCCGGGGTGACGTCGATGACCTGCTTGGTTCCGTCCTTGCTGGTCACGGTGGCTTCCGCCCAGAAACCGGACGGCGCCGCCGACTGCGGGTGCGTCACCACGCGGGAGTACTTGCCGTCGCGGCCGGCGGAGATTTCGCTGTAGTTGATGCGCGTCATCGTGGTGCCGTACTCGACGCGGACGCGGTCGCCCGGCTTCAGGTCGATGGGTTTCAGCGGGGTGTTCACCGGCATGTAGGCGCGCTTGACCGCCCCGACGGAGCTGAGCCAGCCTTCCGGCAGCCTGCCATCCTCGCCCATCCAGTTGAGGTACTGGTTGTTCTCCGCGCCGACGACGTAATCCGTCACGGGGCGGAAGGTGTAGTCACCCTTGGACCAGTTGAGGAAGTCCTGCGAGTACCCCGGCTTGCGGAAGGTCGGCGCGACCGCCTCGATGTCGTGCGGGTACCAGGACTTGTCGCCCTCGCGTGCGGGCTCGTTCAGCTGCGGCCACTCTTCGTCGCGGCGGAAGGAAGCATCAGGCTTTACGACGGCGTCCCGTTCCCCCGCCACCTTCTCCAAGCTCGGACCAGAGGTGGCGGTGTACGTGTCGCCGGCAGGCTTCGAGTTCGCGCCCTCAGCACGGGCAGGGATCTCCATGGCCAGGTTGGACACGGAGCCGTCTGCCTTGATGATGTACGCGAACGCGTAGCGCTCCGCCGGGCCGGTGCCACGGATGACGTTCGCGCCCGGGGCGTTGCGCAGCACGCCGTTGTCGCAGGTGACGAACATGGAGATGAAGTCCTTCTCCAGCACGCCGTAATCCACGCGGAACGACTCACCCGGGCCGAGCTTGATCGGGCCGAAGGTCTCGCCCTCGATCCAGCCGTTGGACTCCTTCAGGCCGATGTCGGCCTTCGCGGTGGTGTCCCAGCCGCTGGGCAGGGCCGCCTTCGAGTTGGCCTCGATCTTGCGGTTTGTGCCCGTCTCCACCGTTGCCGTGTAGGGCACGGTTTGGTCGGTGCGGTTGGTGAACTGGAGGGTGCCGTCCGCGAGGTAGCGGCGGGCAGTCTCGCCGTAGCGCCACTCGGGCGTGACACCGGCGCTGCACTCCGTGTCCAGGTTCTCAATGGGGTACCCCTGCGGCATCGCCGGGACCGCCGCCGCGATGGGGGCGTGGGCCACCGCGACCGTTCCGAGCACCGCAGCGAGCGCTGTACGTATTTTTCGCATGCGGTCACGATAACCCTCCAACTTCCTGGACGGAAGCTAAAACCGCAGGTAGGGAACTTTAGTTACGGAATAGGGAACTTTCGTTCCACCAAAGCCGTCGCAATGGCCGCGCGGCCCTCGCCGCTGCCTGTGAACCCCATGTGGTCCGTGGTCGTCGCCGAGACAGACACCGGTGCGCCAAGGGCCTCCGAGAGCACCCGTTCCGCTTCCTCCCGCACCGGCGACATCTTCGGGCTCTGGCCGATGAGTTGGGCGGAGACGTTGACGACGCTGTGGCCGTGGGCGTCGAGAAGCTCTTTGAGCTCCTGCAGCAGCTGTATTCCGCGAACCCCGTCGTACTCCGGGCGGCCGACGCCGACGAAGGAGCCGAGGTCGCCGAGGCCGGAGGCGGACAATACGGCGTCGACGATGACGTGGCTGACCACGTCGCCGTCCGAGTGGCCCTCGCAGCCGTCCTGGCCTTCGTGGAGGATGCCGGCGATCCAGCATTCTTTCCCGGGTTGGATCTGGTGGGCGTCGAACGCCGTGCCTACTCGAAGATTTGTCATAGGTACGACGCTACTTCAGGCTCGCCGAAGTCGTGGACGGCGTAGTACCCCTGCATCTCCTCGAGCTCAATCTCCTTCCATTGCTTTTCCAGCGCGGCGAGGGTATCTAGGGTGTCCTCCGGCTCCTTACTCGGCGGATACTCGAATGTCATGCCGAACCTGTCCTCCATCGCGCGGATCGTGGCCATGCATGCGTCGTAGTCGAAGTCGTTTTCGTACTTCTCCACCGCAGAGTGGCAGCGGTTGTAAAACTCGGCACGGTCCTTGCGTTTCTGGCGGCGTTGCTCCAGCGTCGTCTTCCATCTCGGGTTCACCGGCTGCAGGTAGTCGGTGATGAACCCTTCCGGGGCGGAGACCTGGAAGGTACCGTCCGCGTGCAGCCACACGATTTCGCCGGTGACCGGGTCAGGCGCGTAGTAGACGCGGCGATCGGTCTTGACGTTGTGGTGGTGGGCACACAGGCTGAACAGGTTGGACGCGGTGGTCTTGCCGCCCTCGTCGTACGGGATGCGGTGGTCCAGCTGGCAGTTTTCGGCTTTCACGTTGCAGCCGGGCCAGAGGCACACCCCGTCGCGGGCCTGCACCAGCGCACGGATGGCGGCGGTGGGCACGTATGCCTCAGTCTCGGCATGTTCCGCTTCGTCAAGGTCCACGATGTGAGGCGGGTTGTCCTCCAGCATCTGCTCTACCGCGGCGGTGCCGTCGGCGTCGGTCCACCCGAAGTTCGGGATGTAGTACGAGCTGCCCGGCGTCTTCGAGGTGAACATGTAGAGCACGACCTTCGGCGTCGCACGAATCTCGCCGGTGAGGATTGCCTTGATCGCGTCGTCCCTTGAGAGCTTGTGCTCGCGCGCCACCTGTTCGGCGAAACGCTCCATCAGGCCGACCGTGACGGGGTCGCCCTCCACATTCAGCCCGGCATCGCCGTCGTCCTGGCCGTAGAAGATGCTCCGGCAGGTGCCGAACGGCAGGTCTTTCTCTTTCTTCCGCTCCTTGATCTTCTTTTGGTTCGGCGCGAGGTCGGAATCGATGCGCTGGATCCGCTCGCGCAGACGGCGACGCAGCGAGCTTGGCGACGGCAACTCCGCCCCCACCCGCCTCGGCGTGAATACCTTGACCAGATACTCATCCATGTCCGCGAGAATGTCTGGCGTAGCCAGATCGTTGAGGCGGTTCAGCGTGGACTCGATGGCCGACAACCGCCGAACATCTAGCCTTCGGGTCGCTTCTTGCAACGCACGCAGCTTCGGCAGATCCGCCAGCACCGAATACCCAAGAATCCCGCTTTCAGCCCAACTCTGGCTCTCCCCTACCGCCATCGCGATCGAATGGGCCTCTAGTTCGAAGTCCTCCACTTCCACCAACGGCTTGGCGTAACTGTGGAAGACTGCAAACTCCGCTTCCCGCATCGCCTGGCCAGCAGCAGCGACTGGGCAACCTTCCTTCTCAGTGATAAAAGTTCCGCTCATGTCTCACCCTCCTTCCCGAAACTACTATCGAACATAATGCCGACACATATTTCATGTCAAGGGTTTTCTAGAACTTTTTTCGGACTCTTTTTCGAACACACAAGAAGGTAAGAGTCCCCCACGCGTACCTATAGCAAACGACCCCGACACGGGCCTTAGGCTGCGCCGACCACGCTTTCCGCGAGCTTCAGATCCAGCGGGGTGGTGATTTTGAACGCCATGGGATCCCCCTCCACGGTCGCGACCGGCACCCCGAACCACTCCATCAACGAGGCGTCGTCGGTGGCGACAAACGCGGGCTTCTCCGCGAGGTACTTTTCGTTCGCCTCGCGCAGCATCCGCAGGTCAAAGCCCTGCGGCGTCTGGGCGGCGCGCAACGCGGACCGGTCCAGGGTTGCTTCGACAACGTCCCCCGACACCCGCTTCACCGTATCCGCCACCGGCACCACGGGCACGACGGCGGGGGCGCCGCCCAGCACCGCGTCGACCACGCGGGAGACCATCGAAACAGGAGTCAATGCGCGGGCGGCATCGTGAACGACCACGCAGGCGTCGTCAAGCGAAATTGCTTTAAGCGCGGCGAAGATGGAGTCCGCGCGCTCCGCGCCCCCGTGCACGAATTGGACCGTATAGTCCGCGAGAAGTTCGCGAGCGCGCGCTTCCATCGACGGGCTGACTACCACGACGACATGGTCGACTACCTCGGACATCGTGGCCACGGAGCGCTCGAGCAGCGTGCGGACGCCGAGCTCCACATACGCCTTGGGCACCTCGGCGCCGAGGCGGGTTCCCTGGCCGGCGGCGGCGACGACCGCCACAGTTTCGCGGCGCAATTTACTTGTCGTCGTCCTCGTCGTCGAAGGAAAGGTCGTCCAGGTCCACCTCGTCATCGTCGTCGACCTGGCCCGGATCAACGGAGATGCCGGCCTTGACCTGCTCGTCGATGATGGCCTGGATCTGCTTGTCCATCTCGTCGACCTTCTTCTCGTCCACCGGCTCCGCCAGCGCGAGCTCGCCGACGAGAATCTGGCGCGCCTTGCCCAGCATGCGCTTCTCACCAGCGGAAAGACCCTTACCCTGGTCGCGGCGCCAGAGGTCGCGGACCACCTCGGCCACCTTGTTGATGTCGCCGGACGCGAGGCGCTCCTGGTTGGCCTTGTAGCGGCGGGACCAGTTGCCCGCCTCCTCCACATCGGTCTCGCGCAGCACGGAGAACACCTTCTGCAGGCCTTCCTCGTTGACCACGTCGCGCACACCGACGAGCTCGGAGTTCTTCACCGGAACGCGCACTTCAAGGTCCGAGTGGAGAATCTGCAGCACCAGGTAATCGAGCGTCTCCCCGCGCATCTCGCGCTGCTCGATGTCGGCGATGCGGGCCGCTCCGTGGTGCGGGTACACGACCACTTCTCCGACCTTGAATTCCATTGCGGCTCCTTGCGTCGTTAGGCGAAGTTCAGACCCCAACACCCTACCACCGAGCATTTTGCTTATCGACGACCAAAGGTCGGCTCGCCCAATAGGGGGAGCAAGTGGGAAAACTTGCTGTGCGGACGCTAGAGTAATGCGGAGAAAACCCTCGAATGAGTTTGATGATGGAGGACACCCCCGTGAAGTCCCTGAAGCGCGTCGCTGCCGCCGCCGTCGCTGGCTGCGCAACCCTGGCCCTCGTCGGCTGCTCCGCCGGCCAGATCACCCAGACCTCGAACCAGGTGGCGGCCGTTGACGGCGCTAGCGCCTCCACCGAGGACGGCTCCGTCGCCGTTCACGACGTGACCGTGGTGCTGGCAGAGGACGGCCAGGCCGCCCTGAAGTTCACCGCCACCAACCAGGACACCTCCATGAAGGACCACACCCTGAAGTCCGTCGAGGTGGACGGCAAGCCGGCGACCGTTTCCAGCACCTCCGCTATCGCCTACAACTGCGCGCTGGTCGCGGATTCCAAGGACGGCCTGGAGCGCATGCCGCAGGACAAGAACGACAACTGCATCGAGTACACCGCCACCTCCCTGGTGAACCAGGGCTTCGCCTACGGCGGCAACGTCCCGGTCACCTTCAAGTTCGACACCGGCTCCGTGGACGTGAACGCGACCGTGTCCGCACCGACGCTGGCTTCCGGCCAGGTGGACCGCGAGGTTTAGTTCCTCTTTTAGAATTTGCCGCTGGTTTGACCAGCGGTTTTTTCGTGTTCGAACGCCGTGTCGGGGCCGTGTTATACGGTGTGCCGCATGGCAAAGAAACCCCGTGTGATCCACACCTGCACCGAGTGCGGCTACTCCTCCCCCAAGTGGCTCGGCCGCTGCCCCGAGTGCGGGTCCTGGGGCACGCTCCAAGAGGAGGCGCCGGTTGCGTCGGGCCCGGTGAAGACGTCCTCGCTGACGCCGTCCGCCCCCGCAAGCCCGATCACGAAGGTCGAGGCTGCGGCGACGAAAACTGTGAAGTCGGGCATCCGGGAGCTGGACCGCGTGCTCGGCTCCGGCGTGGTTCCCGGCTCTGTCGTGCTGATGGCGGGCGAGCCCGGCGTGGGCAAGTCCACCCTGCTGTTGGAGGTGGCCTCGCGCTGGGCGAAGCAGGGGCGCAAGGCGCTCTACGTCACGGCCGAAGAGTCCGCGGGTCAGGTCCGGGCCCGCGCCGAGCGCACCGAGGCGCTGGTGGACACGCTGTACCTTGCCGCCGAGTCCAACCTGGACGTGGTGTTCGGGCACGTGGAGCAGCTGAAACCCTCGCTGCTGATTGTGGATTCGGTGCAGACCATGCACGCGGCTGGCGTCGAAGGCGTGGCCGGTGGCGTGGCGCAGTCCCGCGCGGTCACGGCGGCGCTGACCACGCTGGCCAAGACCACGAACATCCCGGTGCTGCTGGTGGGGCACGTGACCAAGGACGGCAACGTCGCCGGCCCGCGCGTGCTGGAGCACCTGGTGGACGTGGTGTTGAACTTTGAGGGGGACAGGCAGTCGTCGCTAAGAATGCTCCGGGGCATTAAGAACCGCTTCGGCGCCACCGACGAGGTCGGCTGCTTCGAGCAAACCTCCGGCGGCATCCGGGAGGTGCCGGACCCGTCGGGGCTGTTCCTGTCGCACCGCGGGCAAACGCCGGACGGGTCGGCGGTGACGGTGGCGATGGACGGCGTGCGCCCCATCCTCGCCGAGGTGCAGGCGCTGACCGTGGACCCGGTGAATAAGAGCCCGCGGCGCGTGGTCACCGGCTTGGATTTCAACCGGGTGCCCATGGTGCTGGCGGTGCTGCAGGCGCGCTGCGGGGAACGCACGAACGATAAGGACGCGTACGTGGCCACCGTCGGCGGGGTGAAGATCACGGAGACGGCCACGGACCTCGCGGTCGCGCTTGCCACTTGGTCGAGCTTGCACGAGAAGCCACTGCCTGCGAAAACGGTGGTTGTGGGCGAGGTGGGTCTGGCGGGAGAGATCAGGCGCGTGCCCAACCTCGGCCGGCGCCTCCAAGAAGCGGCGCGCATGGGCTACACCGGCGCGATCGTGCCTGCCGGTGAGAAGCTGTCTATCGACGGCCTGACGGTCCGCCCCGTCTCCACCCTCGCGGAGGCGCTGTCCTTGCTACAGTAGGCGCCATGAATGAGGGGGAAATTCAGCGGGCTATTCACGTGCTCCGCGAACACACGGCAGATACACACCACGTAGTTGCAGTCATCGAGACGGCGACGTTTCTGTTGCGGGGAGGGTTGCACGACCAGGCGTTGGGCCTGGTCTCCGGCACCGAGCCGTTCATCGAGCATCCGGCGGAGGCGATGGGCGCCCTCGGGGAATTCTTCGCGGCCGCGGTGGACGCTGGGTTGGGGGAATATCCACTCGTGCGGTTCACCTCCCCGCGCTGGCCGGGCACGGGCCCGCGGGTGGCGTCGCTGGCGGAGGCGTTCGGGGGGACGAGCAGGCGCGTGGATGGGTATTGCCTCGACCTGGCGGATTTCGCGGACACGGTGGTGTTTTCGTTGTCGTCCCCCGTCGGGACGCACCTGCCGGAGCCGGACCAGCTGGTGGAGCAGGTGGATGGTGCTGCAGGACCTGGACCTGGGCACGGAGCAGGCCCGCCAGATCTTCGACGCGGCCGGCGCGGTGGCGTTCCACCCGTCGCTGGACTACGTGGTGGTGTTCCAGCTCGCCCTGCTTGCGGACGAAGCGCGGCGACCCCTGGACACCCTGGCGTTTCTGAACGCGCTGTCGCAGCTGCCGGAGCGCATGTGCCCCGGCATGGAAGAAGTAGATCTCGCGCTGGTGAAGGCCGCGAACTACATGGACTTGGGCGCGATGCGCGACGCCGCGGCCTGCCTGCTGCTGGACACGGCCGGCAAAGAGCCTGACACCGCCCTGCGCCGGTATTCGCTGGTGATGCGCAGGCTGCTGAGCACCGACGAGTTCGACGCGGCGCTGTACCTAGTCTCCCCTACCCAGGACATTGTGGACGCTGGGCACGGTTCGCCGTGGTGGCGTCTGCAAGGGGCGTCGGCGGTGGCGCAGTGGGTCGCCTCCGCGGCCGATCCCGGGTTCGGGCAGCTCTGGCCGTCGGCGCGCGCTCGTCTTGAGCGCGCGTTTTCCGAGTACGTGGACAGCGGCGCGTCGGAGGGTCTAGGTTCTCAGTACGTCGGCAACGTGGTTACAGCGCTGCAGAAAACGCAGCGCGCGGCCGAGGCGGTGGACCTTTCGTCGTGGGCGCTGCCGGTTGCCGCAGAGTCGAACAACCCGCGGGAGACGCTGTTTACGCTTTGCGACAACGCAGTGTCGCTGTTTTGCTGCGAGCGCTTTGCGGAATCCGCGATGGTGCTTGAGTCCGTGCACCAGCGGGCGCGCGAGGTAGGTGACGCGGAGGCGATGGGGTGGGCCGTTAACTACCTGCGCGACTTTGGGGTGTTCTCGGGATCGCCCGCGTATTCGCAGGCGCTCGAGCGGCTTAGGTGATGTTGAAGGGGCTGGCGTCGGAGGCATTGTCCCCGATCACGCCGTGCAGGAAGTAGGAGCCGGCCTTCACTTCCGGGCGATTGTCGCACTGCCCCGGCTGCGATGCAGTGGCGGACCAGCGGGCCTCCCAACGGCGCTTCTCGCCCGGCGCGAACTCGACGTTTCCTGCAGCGACTGGCGGGTAACAGTCGGTGTCAGACCAGATGCGGTCGTTGGTGGCCATGTCGTAGACCTCGAAGCGCAGCAGGTCGTCGTCCAGGTTGATTACGCAATCGGTGTCGGTGGGGTTTTCCACTTCCATGTAGAACACCGGCTGGACCCCGACAGCGTACGAGGGCTGGTTGCTGGACGCGTGGATTTGCAGGTCCGCCAACTCGCAGCTGCCCTTCTTCACCGGGGCGGCGGCGGTTTCCTCGCTCGGTTGGGTGGGTGCCTCCGAGGATGTCGGTGTCGTGCTTTCTTCGGAAAGCTGCACCGTCGGCTCGGTGGCCAGGGTGGTGGACGGGGCTTCCGCCACGGTTTCGGGGGTGTTTTCCGTCTCGTCCGTCTTTCCGCTGCGGGCGAACGCGGACAGGCCCCACACCAAAAGCGCCACAACCACCAGCAGGATGACGAGTGCCGCCACGCGGCGGCGCATGTAAATCTCTGGAGGCAGTGGGCGCTGGTTCGACATGCCTATAACTTAATCGCCGAAGTTTTCGTAGGTGGTCTCGACACGGCCGTCGGACAGGCGGTAACGCGCACCGACCACACCGACCGTCTTGTGCTCCAGCCCGGAAATGACGGCCGGGATGCGCGCCACCAGGTGCTCTGCGCCGTTGCGGGCGTGCGCCTGCTCCACCTGTTCGCCGCGGGTTTTCGCCTCCGCCACGGCCGGCGAAATCTTCTCCACGAACACGCGCGTCAGCCCCGGAGGGATGTCACCGGACTCGAGCGCGGACACCGCGGCGCCCACAGCGCCGCACTTCTCATGGGCGAGGAAGAGCACGAGGTCCACCCCGAGGCCGTCCACGGCGTACTCCACCGACGCCGACACGGCGGAGTCCACGCAGCCGCCGGCGGTGCGGATGACAAAGATGTCGCCGAAGCCGGCGTCGAACAGCAGCTCAATGGGCACACGGGAGTCCGAGCAGCCCACCACGCACACTGCCGGGTTCTGGCCGGAGGTGAGCTGCTGGCGGGTGGCTGGGTCGCGGCGCGGGTCCGCGGTGTTGCCGGTAGCGAAGCGCTCGTTGCCGGCTTTCAACAGCTCCCATACCTCGCGGGGTGTGGTGGCGGCCTGGAGATCGGTTACGTCAGTCATGACCACTATTGTTGCACGCATTGTGACGAAACTGCGCCCAAACAAGATCATCGACTGGTACCGAGCCAACGCCCGCGAGCTGCCGTGGCGAAACTCGTCAACGTCCGCTTGGGGCGTGCTGCTCAGTGAGGTGATGAGCCACCAAACTCAGGTCGAGCGCGTCGCCCCCATCTGGCAAGAGTGGATGGAACGCTGGCCCACCCCGGCGGCGTTCGCGCAGGCTGGCACGGACGAGATCCTGCGGGCCTGGGGCAGCCTGGGCTACCCGCGCCGGGCCCTGCGCCTGAAGGAATGTGCGCAGGTCATCGTGGATGAGCATGGCGGCGAGGTGCCGGAGGACGTCGATAAGCTGCTGGCTCTCCCCGGCATCGGCGACTACACCGCGCGGGCCGTGGCGTGCTTCGCGTACGGCAAAAACGTGCCGGTTGTGGACACGAACGTGCGGCGCGTGGTCGCGCGCGTGGAGCGCGGCGAGGCGCTCGGGGCGCCCGGCAAGAAGGAGATCGAACAGGTTGCGGCTCTGCTCCCTGCGGAAAACGGCCCAGAGTTTTCGGTGGGTCTGATGGAGCTCGGTGCGCTCGTGTGCACCGCGCGGGCGCCGAAATGCGAAAAGTGCCCGGTGAGTTCTGAGTGCGCGTGGCTCGCAGCCGGCAAGCCTGAGGCCGAGGTGAAGAAGCGAACTCAGAAGTTTGTTGGCACCGACCGCCAAGTGCGCGGCAAGATCATGCGGCTGTTGCGCGAGTCTGAAAGCCCCGTTGAGCAAAAGCTTATCGACGCCCTCTGGCACGACCCCGCGCAGCTCTCCCGCGCGCTATTTTCCCTGCTCGAAGACGGTTTAGCTGAGCAGGACGAGAAGGGCTACTTCCACCTGCCGCGGTAGTGCAGCCCACCGGGTAGCTTCACGTACACGCCACCGCGGGAGTTGAAGGTGACCGGCCCGATCTTCCGTGATGCGGACACGCCGGACTTGGAGTAGTTGAGCCAGCTGCCGTCGCTGATCTTTTGGCGCTTGCGGTACTGAATTCCCATGGAGGGGAGCTTACACTGCTTCCCATGCGTAAACGGTGGTGTCTTTTTGCTGTCCCGCTCCTGATTTGCCCCTCTGCTCACGCTGAGGATTTGAGCGCGGAATCGTTGTCGTCCCTGTCGTCGGTTGGCTCGTCGACTTTCGAGGTGATCGGCGACGCGTCGTCGCTGTCTTCCATCCCGGAGCTGTCCTCGCATGCGCTGGGCGGCGCGGCGGGCGACACTGCCGGCGAGCTCGACGCGAAGAAGCGGGTGCCGGGCACCAACGGCAAGCGCATCCGCTACACCTCCGTGAACGAGCGTGGCGAGAAAGTGCCGGTCACCGGCGCGTTGTACGACCGGCCGTTTGCGAAGGGCCTGGTTGTTCTCGCTCCGGGAACGCGCGGCCTGGGCGACCAGTGCGCGCCGTCGGCGGCGTCGTCGATGCTGTCCTCGCTCGGCCCGGGCGGCACGGTGAACATCAACTACGAGGCACCGATGGTGCAAATGCTTCTCGACGACGGCTACCGCGTGGTAGTCACGGACTACATGGGCCTGGGCACCGACGGCCTGCACACCTACCTCAACCGCATCGACCAGGGCCGGGCGGTGATTGACGCCGCCCGGGCAGTATCCAAACGTGGCGAGAAGGTGGCATTCTGGGGCTACTCGCAGGGCGGCGGCGCGGCTGCGGCGGCCGCGGAGCTCGTCGGTGACTACGCCCCGGAGCTCAACGTGGTCGGTACTTTTTCCGGCGCTCCCCCGGCCGACCCGCTGGCCGTGCTGCAGCAGGCGTCCGCGTCGATGCTCACCGCCGTGGCGGGCTTCGCCGCCGCCAGCTACTCGGAGACCTACCCCGAGTTCCGCGACGCCATCCAGGAGTACCTCACCGACGACGGCAAGAAACTGCTGGAGGATCTGAAAACGTCGTGCGTGGTGGATGCGTCGATGCGCGCCCCGAAGATCACCGGCGACATCTTCGTCGACGGCAAGACCTTCGCCGACATCGCGGAGGAAGACGAGCGCATCGGCAAATACCTCGAACACAACAAGCTGGGCAAGGTGAAGCCGAACGCGCCGATCATGGTGCTGACCAACCCGGACGACGACCTCGTGCCGGAGCCGCAGGCCACCCAGTTGGCCGAGGACTACTGCGCGATCGGCGCCGATGTGGAGTACCGGCGCGTGGTGGTGCCGGGCTCGCCGACGCAGCCCTTGTCGTCCGGCCGCCGCGAGCTCACCCCGCGCGCGCCGGGTTCCGGCCACGCGCTGCCGCTGGTGCTGCAGACGGGCAACGTCTCGGACTGGCTTTCCGACCGCTTCAAGGGCAAGCCCTTGAAACAGGTGTGCCCCTCCGACCACCCCGAGTATGAGGTAGTGGAGGGGCTCAACGCCGTGGAGATCACTGCGATCGTTGTCGCAGTCCTCGGCGCCCTGGGCTTGTGGGCTTACACCGGCTCGGGGCCGTTGCCCTCGTTGCCTTCGCTACCGTCCTTGCCGTCACTGCCCTTCTGATCGTCGCGCTCATCCGGGAACTCTGAGGCCTCGGACTCCGGCTCGGTGCGCTCCGGCTCGATGTCGCGGACCTCGTCCTCCGGCTCCACGTCGAAGGCCTCTGCAGGCAGCGGGCGCGGGCGCGGGGTGAAGGTGAACGTCGCGTCCGGCGCGGCCTTGCCGCGTTCCTTGCGTGCAGCCTCGACGTCGCCGTCCCAACCCTCGACGTCCACGGTGATGATCTCGCCGGCGCCGATTTCGCCGAACAGGATCTTCTCCGACAGGATGTCCTCGACCTCGCGCTGAATCGTGCGGCGCAGCGGGCGCGCACCCAGCACCGGGTCGAAGCCGCGGACCGCGAGCAGGTTCTTCGCGTTCTCGGTCAGCTCGATGCCCATGTCCTGCGCGGCCAGGTTCTTGTCCACGCGGCCGATGAGCAGGTCCACCATCTTGACAATCTCGTCCTGGTTGAGCTGCTTGAACACCACGATCTCGTCGATGCGGTTCAGGAACTCGGGGCGGAAGTGCTTCTTCAGCTCGTCGTGGACCTTGCCCTTCATCCGCTCGTACTGCGCCTCGGAATCCGTGGCGGTGTCGCCCGTGAAGCCCAGGCCGACAGGCTTGGAGATGTCGGAGGTGCCCAGGTTGGAGGTGAAGATCAGCACCGTGTTCTTGAAGTCCACGTTGCGGCCCTGGCCGTCAGTGACGTGGCCTTCTTCGAGCACCTGGAGGAGCGTGTTGTAGATCTCCTTGTGCGCCTTCTCGATCTCGTCGAAAAGCACCACGCTAAACGGCTTGCGGCGCACCTTCTCGGTGAGCTGGCCGCCCTCCTCGTAGCCGACGTATCCCGGAGGTGCGCCGAAGAGGCGCGAGGCGGTGAAGCGGTCGTGGAACTCGCCCATGTCCACCTGGATCAGCGAATCGTCGTCGCCGAAGAGGAACTCCGCGAGTGCCTTGGACAGCTCCGTCTTACCCACACCGGACGGGCCGGCGAAGATGAAGGAGCCGGACGGACGGTTCGGGTCCTTCAGGCCGGCACGGGTGCGGCGGATGGAGCGGGAGACCGCCTTGACTGCCTCGTCCTGGCCGATGATGCGCTTGTGCAGCTCATCTTCCATGTTGAGCAGACGGTTCGACTCGCTCTCGGTGAGCTTGAACACCGGGATGCCGGTCCAGTTGGCCAGCACGTCCGCGATCTGGTCCTCGCCGACCTCGGCGATCTCCTCCAGGTCGTCGGAGCGCCACTTCTTCTCCTTGGCGGAGCGCTCCTCTCCCAGCTTGCGCTCGGTGTCGCGCAGGCCGGCGGCTTTTTCGAAGTCCTGGGCGTCGATCGCCGCTTCCTTCTCCTTGCGAACCTCGGAGATGCGGTCGTCAACCTCGCGGAGGTCCTCCGGGGCGGTCATGCGCTTGATCCGCATGCGGGCACCGGCCTCGTCGAGAAGATCGACGGCCTTGTCCGGCAGGAAACGGTCGTTGATGTAGCGGTCCGACAGCGTCGCTGCCGCCTTGAGGGCGTCGTCGGTGTAGGACACGCGGTGGTGCGCCTCGTAGCGGTCGCGCAGGCCCTTGAGGATCTGCACGGTGTCTTCCACGGACGGCTCGTCCACCTGCACAGGCTGGAAGCGACGCTCAAGAGCCGCGTCCTTCTCAATGTGCTTGCGGTACTCGTCCAGCGTGGTCGCGCCGATGGTCTGGAGCTCGCCGCGCGCCAGCTTCGGCTTCAGCAGCGAAGCCGCGTCGATGGCGCCCTCTGCGGCACCCGCGCCGACGAGGGTGTGAATCTCGTCGATGAACAGGATGATGTCGCCGCGCTGGTTAATCTCCTTGAGCACCTTCTTCAGGCGCTCCTCAAAGTCGCCGCGGTAGCGGGAACCCGCCACCAGGGAGCCCAGGTCTAGGGAGTAGACCTGCTTGTCCTTCAGTGTCTCCGGGACCTTGCCGTTGGCGATGTCCAGGGCGAGGCCCTCAACCACGGCGGTCTTGCCCACACCGGGCTCGCCGATGAGCACCGGGTTGTTCTTGGTGCGGCGCGACAGCACCTGCATGACGCGCTCGATCTCCTTGTCGCGGCCGACAACCGGGTCGAGCTTGCCTTCCTTCGCGGCCGCGGTGAGGTTGCGGCCGAACTGGTCCAGCACCAGCGAGTTGGAGCGCTCGCCGCCCTGCGGGCCGCCACCAGCGCGCGGACCCGCACCGGCACCTGCGAAGCCCGGTTGCCCCTGCTGCGGGGACTCCGGGTTCTGACCCTCGCCGCCCTCGTAGCCGGACAGCAGTTGGATAACCTGCTGGCGCACGCGCGGCAGATCCGCGCCGAGCTTGATCAGCACCTGGGCCGCCACGCCGTCGCCCTCACGGATGAGGCCGAGCAGCAGGAACTCGGTGCCGATGTACTTGTGGCCCATCTGCAGGCCCTCGCGCAGGGAGAGCTCCAGCACCTTCTTCGCGCGCGGGGTGAACGGGATGTGGCCGGTCACCGGCTGGGTGCCGTGGCCGATGATGTCGATGACCTCGCGGCGCACGTCGTCGAGGTTGATGCCCATGGACTCGAGCGCCTTCGCTGCGACGCCCTCGCCCTCCTTGATCAGGCCGAGCAGGATGTGCTCGGTGCCCATGTAATTGTGGTTGAGCTCGCGCGCCTCCTCCTGTGCAAGGACGATGACGCGACGGGCCCGGTCGGTAAACCGCTCGAACATGTGGCTGACCCCTTCTTTCCTAAATCAGTTGTCCACCACCATAACGCCGGGGTCCGACATCACTTCCCCGGTTTGTTCGCGCATACCCGCCTGATCGTCGATAATCGCAGGTGAGAGGCGATGTTCACCCTTAGCGAACAGGCCGGAAATACACATCCTCGTGGGCCTTGCAGCCGGGGTTGAAAGGGTGCCCGCACGAGGGGCAGGACGCGCCGTATTCGGCATGCGTCATCATGCGCCCGCACGCGCCGCACATCACGGAGGGCAGTTGCCTATCGACGGGCACGAAACCGTGATCGGCCAACTCATCGTGGCATAGCGAACAGGCCCACAATTTCTCGCAGGCCCCGCACGTGTTGGCAACGACGTCGCGCTCAGAGTGCCAGTGAGCGCAACGCCCTTGCCCATCGACGTCGATTCCGTGGATCAGAGCAGATCCTTCAGCACCGGATCGGCGAGGTTCAGCACAGCCTCGCGTGCGCTCTTCGCAGTGCGGGCATCAACGGCGAAGTTGGCCATCTGGCGGCAGGTGTCGAAGTCATGCAGGCGCAGCGCGGCGCGCACGGCGTTGACCTTGCCCGGGGCCATCGACAGGGACTTCACGCCGAGACCCACCAGCACGAGCGCCATGAGCGGGTCGCCGCCCGCCTCGCCGCATACGCCGACCGGCTTGCCGGTGGCGTCGCCGCCGCGGCAGGTTTCGCGGATCATGGACAGCACCGCGGGCTGCCACGGCGACAGCAGCTCGGCCAGCTCGCCCTGCATGCGGTCCGCGGCCATCGTGTACTGCGACAGGTCGTTGGTGCCAATGGAGGCGAAGTCCACCTCTTCCAGCACCTGCCAGGCGCGGATGGCGGCCGCCGGTGTTTCCACCATCACGCCGACTCTCTTCAGCCCGGTGCCGCGGGCGCGCTCGGCGAACCACTTGGCTTCCTCGACGGTGGCGACCATCGGGGCCATAACCCACAGCTCTGAATCGGGGACGTTGTGAGCTGCGTTTGCAAGCGCCTCCAGCTGGGTATCCAGGAGATCTTCGCGTGCCTGCGAGAGGCGCAGACCGCGGCGCCCCAGCGCGGGGTTTTCTTCTTCGCCGAGGTCCGCGAACGACAGCGGTTTGTCCGCGCCGGCGTCCAAGGTGCGCACCACCACGCGGCGGTTGCCGAAGGCCTCGAGCACCTTCGTGTAGGTCTCGGTCTGCTCTTCCAGGCTGGGCGCTGCGTCGCGGTCGAGGAAGAGGAACTCGGAGCGGAACAGGCCGGAGCCTTCGAGGTCGTAGCCCGCAGCCGTCTGCGCGTCCTCGGCGGTGCCGGTATTCGCCAGCAGCTTGATCTTGTACCCGTCGCGGGTCGCGCCCTCGCCGGAGGAGCCGGCCAGGGCAGCCGCACGGCGGCGGGAGCGCTCCTCCAGCTCGTCGACGTCGGATGCGTTCGGTGCGACGATCACCTCGCCGACGCCGCCGTCGAGGGCGATCAGCGGTGCGTCGACAGTCGCCTCCGCGATGCCCTTGACCTGCACAGCGCACGGAATGCCCAGCTGCGCCGCCAGGATGGCGGTGTGCGACGTCGCGCCGCCTGCCTCGGTGACGATGCCGAGGACCAGGTTCTTGTCCAGCGTCGCCGTTTCCGCCGGCGCGAGGTCGTGCGCGATCAGGATGGACGGCTCGGTCAGGTCCGGGATTCCCGGCTCCGGCAGGCCGCGCAGGCGCGCGGTGGCGCGGTCGCGGATATCGTAGAGGTCGGTGACGCGCTCTGCCATGTAGCCGCCGATCTTGCGCAGCTTGTTGGCGTAGAGCTCCACCGCGTCGTGGATCGCCTTCGTCGGGCCGGTGCCCTTCTTCAGCTCTTTGTCGATGCCGCGGATTAACCCCTTGTCGGTTGCCAGCCCCGCGGTCGCCTCCAACACGGCTTTCGCCGAGTCCGAGTTGGCGTGCTCGGCGCGTGCGGAAAGCGAAGCCGCGACGTCGTTAAGCACTGCGCGAATGCGCTCACTGTCGGCCTCCGGATCGGTGGAGGCGGGCTCGTGCTCGTCGATGCCCACTGCGGGCGTGACCACGGCGATCGGGCCGGACGCGGTGCCGGCCGAAACGCCGATGCCGTGCAGGACGGTGCGGTTAGACATTCGTGTTCACCTCAGTTGTGACCTCGAGAATAGGATCTCCGGCGCCGACCGTGCCGTCCGCAACGTCACCCACGCCGCCGAGCTTCTTCGAGTTCACCACTGTAGTGATAACTGTCGTGTCCACGCCGTGGCCGGCGATGGCGGCGAAATCAACCTCCGCCAGCGGGTCGCCCGCGTTGACCATCTGCTTCTTCTCCGCCAGCGGGGTGAAACCCTCGCCGCCGAGCTTGACCGTGTCCACGCCGATGTGGACAAGCAGCTCCACACCATTATCGGTCTTGATGCCGTAGGCGTGACCCGTCTTGGCCACAGAAATCACCTTGCCGGCCGCCGGGGCGACCACGGTGAGCTTGGCGTTTTCGGGGGTGACGCCGACAGCCTGGCCGAGGGCGCCGGAGGCAAACGCGGCGTCCGAAAGCGCTTCCATCGCGACAACCTCGCCGGCGATGGGCGCGAGCACGGTGGCATCCGCATTGCTTTCCGACGTCAGCTTCGCCGGATCATCCGTGGCCGTGACTTCGTCCTCGACCAGCTCGGCCTCCTCGGCCTCGTCCGCATTGCGCGCGGCAGCGGCGCGGGCGAGCGCCTCCGCCTTCTCCTCCGGGGTGCGGTAGTCGGTGACAAGGATGATGAAGAACGCGGTAAAGAACGCCACCGCGATGGCGACCATGTAGACCCACACCGGGTCGAACACAAACATGGTCGGGATGGAGGTGAACACGAACGCGTTCGTCTTCACGCCACCGAACGGGGTACCCAGGATCGCGATAGTCAGGCCACCAGCGAAGCAGCCCACCAGCATGCGCGGGTAGATCTTCTTGTAGCGCAGGTGGATGCCGTAGAGCGACGGCTCGGAGATTCCGCCGAGCAGGCCTGCGGCGAGCGCGGAGCCGGACGTCTGGCGCATGAGCGGGTCGTGGTCGCGGATGGACAGCGCGAGCACCGCGGCGGTGGCGCCGAAGCAGGCGAAGTTCCAGGCGCCCATCGGGCCCTGGATGAAGTCGTATCCGAGGGTGTCAATGTTCACCAGCATCAGCGCGTTGAGCGGCCAGTGCAGGCCCAGCGGCACCAGGAACGGGTAGAGCATCGGGATCAGCAGGGCGAACACGAACGGCGCGTTGCCGTTCATCCAGGCCAGGCCGGTGCCGATCCAGGCGCCGAGCAGGTAGCCGAACGGGCCGATAAGAAACGCGGTGACCGGGATCATGATCAGCATGGTCAAAAACGGCACGAAGACCATGTGCACCGCGGACGGGATGATCTTCTGCAGGCCCTTGTACACCAGGGCAGCCACGGCAGCCATGATCAGCGGCACGAACACGTTGCCGTCGTAGCCGTTGAGGATCATGGGCAGGCCGAAGACATCGACGACGTCGGTCGGCGCGCCGAACAGGTCGATCACTCGCGCGTCCGGGTGCTCGTCAAGATCCATGAAGTTCGGGGTGAACAGCGCGAGCATGATCGCGGCCGGCACCCACGGGTCGATGTCGAGCTTCTTGCCCGCGTTGTAGGCCACCGCCACCGGCAGGAAGAAGAACACGGAGCTCCACATGGCGTCCACGAACTGCCAACCCGGAGTCTTCACTTCCGCGCGGAAGTTCACCAGATCGAACGCGTCCAGCACCGCCGCGAAGGCAATGATCAGCGAGGCGCCGAGCAGCACACCCAAAATAGGGCGGAAGGAGTCGGAGAGGTACTCAAAGAAGGCGTCCAGCCACGGCATCTTGCCTTTGGCGCGTTCGCGCTGCTGGGCTTTGAGGTCCTCGTTGGACACGTCGCGCCCGGCCATCTCGGGCAGCTTGTTCATCGCATTGTACACGGTGGCCACGTCGCCGCCGACGATGACCTGGTAATGGTTGCCGCCCTGCGGGACGGCACCCATGACCTTGGGGTTTGCCTCGAGGCGGTCCTTGTCGGCCAGGGAAGCGTCGTAAAGCTCGAAGCGCAAACGTGTCGCGCAGTGCGTCATCGACGCGATGTTTTCCGCCCCGCCGATGCCGGCGAGGATGTCGGCGGCCTGGTCTTGCAGGCTCGCCTTGGTGGTTGCCATGCTGATGCTCCTTTCAACCACAACGGTTGGTCGCATCAAACGTTAGTTGGTTATAACCACCACACACAACTGCGGAAGTTAGGCCTCCGGCTTCACCATCGGGAAGAGCACCGTCTCGCGAATGCCCAGGCCGGTCAGGGCCATCAGCAGGCGGTCCACGCCCATGCCGCAGCCGGCTGTCGGCGGCATGCCCTGCTCCATCGCGGCGAGGAAGTCCTCGTCGAGCTGCATCGCCTCGTCGTCGCCGGCGCTGGCCAGGCGGGCCTGGTCCTCGAAGCGCTCGCGCTGGACCACCGGGTCCACCAGCTCGGAGTAGCCGGTGGCCAGCTCGAAGCCTCGGACGTACAGGTCGAACTTCTCGGTCACACCCTTTTTGCTTCGGTGGTCGCGGGTCAAAGGCGAGGTCTCCACCGGGAAGTTGACCACAAAGGTCGGCTCGTAGAGCTGATCAGAGCACAGCTCCTCCCAGATCTCCTCCACCAGCTTGCCGTGCAGCCAGCCGGCGTTCTCCGGCACCTTCAGGCCGATGGTTTCCGCAATGCCCTTCAGCGTGTCCACGTCGGTGTCGACGGTCACTTCCGGCTGCCCCGGGAACTTGCGCTGCAGCGCCTCGTTCAGGCTCGGGTACATCTCCAGGACCTTCCACTCGCCGCCGAAGTCGTACTCCGTACCGTCCGCGAGCGTGACCTTCTGGGAGCCGAAGACTTCCTCGGCGCAGAACTGCACAAGGCCCTTCATGGTGGCCGCGCCGTCCTTGTACGTGCCCCACGCCTGGTAGGTCTCCAGCATGGTGAACTCCGGGGAGTGGGAGGAATCCACGCCCTCGTTGCGGAAGTTCCTATTGATCTCGAAGACGCGCTCAATGCCGCCGACCACAGCCCTCTTGAGGAAGAGCTCCGGCGCGATGCGCAGGTACAGGTCGATGTCCAGCGCATTGGAGCGGGTGATAAACGGACGTGCCGCGGCGCCGCCGTGCAGCGTCTGCAGCATCGGCGTCTCAATCTCCACGAAGTCCAGGCCAGTGAGGTACTTGCGCACCGCCGCGATGACCTTGATGCGGGTCATGGCGTTGGTGCGCGCGTCCTCGCGCATGATCAGGTCGGTGTAGCGGCGGCGCACCCGCTGCTCCTCATTCATGTCCGCGAACGCCACCGGCAGCGGGTTGAGCGCCTTCGACGCCATGTGCCAGGACTTCGCCATCACGGACAGCTCGCCGCGCCTAGATGAGATGACGCGGCCGCGCACGGAGACGATGTCGCCCAGGTCCGTGTCGGCCTTCCACTGCCCGAGCGACTCTTCGCCGACCTCAGCCAGGGAGAGCATGACCTGCAGCTGGGTGCCGTCGCCTTCCTGCAGTGTGGCAAAGCACAGCTTGCCGGTGTTGCGCTGGAACATGATGCGGCCGGCGACGGCAACCTCGTCCTGGGTTTCCTCGCCGGGCTCCAGCGTGCCGTCGTACTTGGCGCGCAGGTCCTTCAGAGACGTCGTGCGATCGACCTCGACGGGGTAGGCGTCCCGCCCTTCGTCGATAAGCCTCTGCCTCTTCTCCCTGCGGATTTGCTGCTGCTCTGAAAAGTCCTGCGTAGTCACGGCGAATAATCGTAGCTTATTCGCACACGGGGAGGTCCAGTCGCTGGTTTTCCGCGTCGAAACCGTTGACGATGAACAGGTACTCCGGCTTGTCCTGCGGCGTCATCACATACGCCGGCGGGTTCGCGTC
This sequence comes from Corynebacterium sp. HMSC034A01, assembly GCF_001838175.1. NCBI lineage: Bacteria > Bacillati > Actinomycetota > Actinomycetes > Mycobacteriales > Corynebacteriaceae > Corynebacterium > Corynebacterium sp. HMSC034A01. The sequence continues at coordinate 78,246 of NZ_KV835948.1, forward strand.
CGGCAGCTCGTAGGAGTAAATCGTGCACTCGCCGGAGCCCAGCACCACAGCCTCGCTGGGGTCCGGCACAGCGTCGTCGCGGTCAGACTCGGAGGCGTACTGCGCCACGGAGACTCCCAGCTCATCATTTGCGCAACGGATCTTGCCCACCTGGTCGATGTCCAGCGAACCCGGCTCGCACGCGAGATCCTTCCAGCCCTTCTGACCGGCGCGCTCGGACACGACATTCGGGTAGTCCTGCGCGATCTGCGTCTCCGCACCGGCCCAGTCCTCGCCGCGGTGGGTGCTCCAGTACCACAGCGCCGCCAGCGCAATCAGCAGCAACGCGAGGATGGCAATGATCCACGGCCACGGCGCCGTCTTTTTCTGCTTCGTCGGAACCGAGCGCACGTAATTGCCGTCCGCGCCGTAAGCGTAGGGCTCCGGTGGCTTGCGGTAGCCGTCCTGCGGGCGCGGCGCCACGGACTGGTCAGGCTTTTCAATAGCCACCTGCTCCGCCGGGGCGGTCTCCAGCACTCCGGCGCAGGTGCGGGCGCCGGTACGCGGCGCGTCGCCAGTCATCAGCGCGACCACGTTGGCGAACTTCTCCACGTTGCCTTTCGCCGCGGCCTCGTCGCTCTCCGCCGGGTCAGTGCTCGGCCCCACCAGGGTGAGCTTGACCGGGGTGGTGGACCACTGCGGCTGCACCAACAGGCGATCCGGGGTGATGGAGCGGGAGACGAAGCCAGACAGGCCCTTCAGGTCGTAATCGTCGATCGCCTCGGCCACCGGCGCAAGCAGATCGCGCACCTCCTGCGGGGTAAACGCGGCGCCCTTCTCAGCGATCACGTCCGACAGCGGGGTGCCGGTAGGCACCTCGCGCAGGACGAACAGCTTGCCGTCCTCGGTGGTGCCCACGCTGCGCGGCTGGAACGCGCCCGGGTGCGCCGCCAGCGCAAGGCGAGAGTTCAGGGTGTTCACGTCGTCGCCGACTGCGGAATCCACAGGGGCGTTGAAAACCTCCACCTCCACGCCGTGGCCCGTATCGTCGGTGGCGGTGTACAGCGTGGACGTCTCAGTGGTCCCGGTCTGTTCAACCTGCTCCGGGGTGAAGGTGAACCCGAAGCGTTCTGCGAGCATTCCGGCGATGGTGGCGTTGGACATGCGCGAGAGTCTACCGGGTGTCATGCTTCGACGTGTTTGAAGCCGACCCCGAGCGGCAGCCCGACATTGTCGGTTAAGCGCACCCCGTCCAGATCCACCGCGCCCAGCAGCCGCGCGTCTCCCTCCTCGGGCGCCTCCCGCATGGCGAGGTCTCGCAGTTCCAGGTATGCGGGTGCGACGCCGGCGGCGTCGAGGACACCGCGCGCGGTTTCGATGACTTTGGCTTTTCCGTGCTCCGCGGCGTGCGCCCCGGCCGTCAGCGCGGCCGAGAGCGCGAGCGCAGCATCCCGCTTATCGACGGCGACAAGCGCGTTCCTGTTCGACAGCGCCAAACCATCGGGTGTGCGCACCGTGGGCACGCTGTGGAGCTTGCACTCCATGCGCAGCCCGGATACCGCGTACTGGGTAGCCACCAGCACCTCGAAGTCCTTCTCCCCCAGCACCACGTCCGTGGCGTGGGTGGCGTTGATCGCGGCGAGGATCCGCGCGACCTCCTTCTGCGTGTCCTGCGGGTCCTCCAGCGGCTCCACGCCGGAATCCACCCGCACGGTCGTGGCCAGCTCCCCGTGGAAGACCACATCCACCTTCTCCCGGGCGAAGACCTCGGGGACCTCGTCGGCGGAGAACGTCACCACCACGTAGGAACCGAGCAGCGACTTCGCCGCCCGGATGAGCTCCACGTGCCCGCCGTGAATGTCCGTGCCCAGCGGCACAACCACCACCGACTTGCCTATCTTGCGGAATGCCCGGCCGTAAGTGGCCAGCATCCGTTCGTCGGTGACCACCACCGCCTGACCTGGTTCGAAAGCCATTTATCCTCCCTCGTATTTCTGAATCACCCACAACTCGGTGTCGGTGTCCTGGTCCACCTCGCCGCGCCTGCGCGCCAAATCCACAAACAGGCGGCGAACGCCCGGATCCGGCAACGCGTGGACGAGCTTGTCCAACTGCTGCGTGCTGTAGGCGCTTCGGGGCGCCGGCGGGGCCTGAAGAAACTGGTGCGCCACCGCATCGAACCCCGGCACCGCGTCGGCGAGGATCGCCTGCGCGTCGTCGCGGATAACGGATTCCATCGACCGTAGCTCCTGGGCGGCGGCGATCGCGGGGCGTGCGTCGTCGTTAATGCGCAAGCTCACCCCGCCTATCTCCGCGATGAGCAACCCCACCACCGTCTCGCCGAGCTCGTCGGCGGCTGAGGTGACCCACACGTTGCCGAAGATGTTGTGGGCGCACATAGTGATGGCCTGGGCAACCTCTACGTCATCCAGCAACTGCTGGCCCTCGTCCAGCGCGGTGTGCAGAAACATCTGCCGCGGGCGGGCGTGCTCGGCCAGGACCTCGCAGGCGGTGCGGATGTCGGCCGCTGGGGCGTCGAGAAGCACAAGATCCACGTGCGCGACCGCGCCGGGGTCATTGGCGATATCCAGCGGACGCACCGTGTGGCCGGCGCGCTCGAAACGCTCCGCCAGCGGTGAAGCACCAAACACCGCCCCCACCAACAGGCGAGGCGGCATCTACTTCCCCCGACGGGCGAGCAGCTCGGCCACGGAAACCGCGTTCTCGCCCCGCTCATCGGCGCGGCGACGGCCCGGACGGCGCTCCGGCTGCGGCTCTGGGGTTTGCTCTGACTTCGCCTTCTCCGCCTCCCGCTCGCTGATCAGGTCCGACAGCGGGTTGCGCGCCGGGCGGGCCGACGGCTGAGTGCCGATGCGCCCCGCGATCGCGTCCGAGCTCGGCGCGCCGGTCGGACGGGAGGGGCGCACGCGGCTGATCACGACAGTGTCGTCCGTGGACGGGCTGTGTGCCGGCTGCGGCTTCGGCTCAGGTGCGGGTTCCGGGGTTGGCTCCGGCTTGGGCTCCGGCCTCGATTCCAACTCGCTGATGCGGCGGGCGCGGGCCTGCACGGCGGCCGGCTCGTACTCGAAGACGCGGCCGTTGAGCTCCTCCAGCTGGGCGCGCAGCGCCTGGATCTGCTCCTGCAGCTCGCGCAGCGTCTCCACGTCCACGGAGGACGCGGGATTGGACTCGAGCGCTTCCCGGTGACGCTGCTCCTGCTCCTGGATGCGCTGCTCGGCGGCTGCGGCCTCGGCCGTGGCGGCGTCGCGGTCCCGGCGCACCTTGGAATTGATCAGGATCCCGGCGGCACCCGCCCACAGCGCGAAGATCAGTGCGACCTTCAGCGCGTTGGCGGAGTTGGTGAACAGCATGACCACGGTGCCGATGACAGCGACCACAAAAGGCACGATGACCCACAGGCTCGCGCGGTCTGGGGACGCATTCTGGGCACTCATGCCCAACACTCTAGCTAACGCCTTGGCCCTCGTTGGGCGGCGACACCTCGCAGTTTTTCTCCAGCCAGACCCCGGCTGCGCACAGCGCCAATCCGCCCAGGGTGCCGGCGACCAGCGGCGGGACGTCGCCAGGCGCCGCTTCGAGCACGCCAAGTTTGGTCACCACGAAGCTCAGCGTGCCGCCGTACAGGCCGCCGAACACGGCTCCCACCCAGGCACTGGCCTTGCCGAAGACCATGAAGTTCGCCGCCTGCATGGGGTTGAGCTGGCTGCGGTCCAGCCCGACCTTGCCTTCCTTGCGGCGTTTGCGCACCACCAGCGCGAGCCACGCGGCGATCACGGCCATCACCCACAGCGACAGCGGCACCACCATGCTCAAAGACTCCAGCAGGTTGTAGAACCGGCGCACCAGAATCACCGCCGCTGCCGCGAAGAACCCGGCAACCGCGATCAAGCCCTCGTACGGCGTGCGCTTCACAGTTTGCGCACCCCCTGGTCTTCGAGGTTTTCAAGCAGCTGGCTTATCGACGCTCCGTTGAGCTCCGCACCTGGATCAATCTCGAGCCAGGGCTCGAGCACGAACTGGCGCAGGTGCGCGCGGGGGTGCGGCACGGTCAGCTCCGGGTCGTCGGAGGTGTAGCCCTCGATCCAGATGATGTCCACATCCAACGTGCGCGGGCCCCACCGCTCTTCGCGGACGCGGTGGGCGCGCTGCTCCAGCTCCTGGCAGCGGGCTAGTAATTGCCGCGGGGTGTCGGTGACGTCCACCAGCAGGGACTGGTTCAGGAATTCCGGCTGGTTTGTGTTTCCCCACGGCGCGGTGGCGTAGACGGAGCTTGCTGCGAGGGTTTCGCGGGCGAACTCGTCGGCGACCGTCTGCAGGTGGGCGCGCGCGTCGCCCATGTTGGACCCGGAGGACAGCACGGCACGCATCGGCTACATCCGCTTCCGGGAGCGGCGCGCCACCACCGCGACGTCGTCGAACACGGCCGGGATCGGCGCGTGAGGCTTGTGCAGGGTGACCTCCACGGCGTGCAGGGCGTCGTAGCTGCGCATCGCGGTTTCGGCGATTTCCACCACCACCGTCTCAATGAGCTGGCGCGGGGTGCCGGTGGCGATCTTCAACGCGGCTTCGGAAAGCTCGGCGTAGTTGACAGTCTGCGTCAGATCGTCGTCGCGCGCCGCGCCGGCGAAATCCAGCCAGCAGGTGATGTCCAGCGAAAACGCCTGCCCGAACTCGGTTTCGTGCTCGAGCACGCCGTGGTTGGCGTGGAACTGCAGGCCCTTCAGCTCAATCCGGTCAGCCATTTTTCCACCTTTCCGCCACGTCAACGGCGTCGCGCGAGACCGCCACCTCGTGCACCCGCACGCACCAGGCCCCGGCCTGGGCTGCAAGTGCGGTGACTGCTGCGGTGGCGGGGTCGGCGTCGATAGGCGAATGCTCCAGGCCGCGCTGTTGGCGGATTTCCATGAGGAAGCGCTTGCGCGACGCGCCGACGAGGATGGGGAACCCGCTGGCGATGAACTCCGGCAGCGAGTTGAGCAGCGCCCAGTTGTCCGCGGCCGTCTTGGCAAAGCCCAGGCCCGGGTCCAGGGTGATCTGGCTTTCGTCCACGCCGGCAGCCGTCGCCTTGTCGACGAGCTCCGCCAACACCTCGTGCACATCCCCCACCACGTCGCCGCCGTGGTCCGCAGAACCGGATGCGTTGACGAACGCGTCCGCGCGCCAGTGCATCAGGCACACCGGGAGTTTCGTTTCCGCCATCACGCGGTACATGTCGTTGTCGGCGAGGCCGCCGGAGACGTCGTTGATCAGATCCACGCCCTCCTCGGCCGCGGCCAGCGCGGTTGCGGCGCGCATGGTGTCCACGGAGGTGCGGATCCCGTCGGCATGCAACGCACGGATCACAGGCCGGATGCGCTCCGCCTCCACCTCCGCCGGGACGCGGGTGGCGCCGGGGCGGGTGGATTCAGCGCCGACATCGATGATGTCCGCGCCCAAGCGCACCAGCTCGTGGGCGTGCGCGATGGCGTCGTCAGTGGCGAGCCACTTGCCGCCGTCGGAGAACGAATCTTCTGTGACGTTGACAATGCCCATCACGCTGGTGCGCCCCGGCACGGTCAGATCGGCAACGGTAGTCATCTTCTATCCCCTAATCAGGCTCAGCACTTCCGCGCGCGAGGCCGCGTTGTTCTGGAAGCCGCCGCGCACCGCCGAGGTGGTGGTGGTCGCGCCCGGCTTGCGGATCCCGCGCATGGCCATGCACAGGTGCTCGCACTCGATGACCACGATCACCGCAGAAGCATTGAGCTTATCGACGATCGCGTCCGCAATCTGCGCCGTCAGCCGCTCCTGCACCTGCGGGCGCTTCGCGTACATGTCCGCCACCCGCGCCAGCTTGGACAGGCCGGTGACCTTGCCCTCCGGGCCCGGGATGTAGCCGATGTGCGCCTCGCCGTAAAACGGCACCAGGTGGTGCTCGCACGTGGAGTAGATCGGGATGTCACGCACGAGCACCAGCTCGCGGTGGTTCTCGGAGAACGACTTCTCCAGGTGCACCTTCGGGTCCTCGTGCAAGCCCGCGAAGACCTCCTCGTAGGCGCGCGCGACGCGGGCCGGGGTTTCCACCAGGCCTTCCCGGTCCGGGTCCTCGCCGACCGCGATGAGCAGCTCGCGCACGGCGGCCTCTGCGCGCTCCCGGTCGAAGTTCGCGTTAGTCATCGTCCCTCCTGTGCTTCGGCGCGCGCTCCTCGCGCGGCAACTGGGCGGTCTCCGCATCCGGCGTCGTCTCCGGCTCCGGGCCGCGAGAGGCGTGGTCCGGGCGCTCGTTCTCCGGCAGACGGAATCCGATCTGCTCTGTGTTTTCCGTCGGGTAGTTGCGGGCGCCCGGGTGCTGCTGAGGCTGCTCTTGTTTCGGCGCAGGTGCTCCCTTGTACGTCCAGCCCTCCGGGGGCTTCGGGCCGCCGTACTGCGGCTCGTTGTGTTTCGGCTGCTGCCAGCGGGTGGAACCCTTCTTCGGCGGCTGGTTCTGCTCTGTCTCGCGCTCCTTCCGGCGGCGCTCGCGGGTGGCCTTGGACGCCTCCAGGATGGAGAAACGCTTCGGCGGCTCCTCGCCGCGCTCCTTCGCAATCTCAACCGGGGTCTTCACCGGCTCGCGGTCCGCCTGGCGTCCGAAGCGCACGTCGTGCGCCGGCAGTGCGGGGCGGGTCGGCTCGACGGTGTCGAAGATGGCCTCCAGGTCGCCGCGGCGCAGCGTCTCCTTCTCCAGGAGTTTCGACGCCAGGGTGTCCAGCTCGTCGCGGTAGCGCTCCAGGGTGGCGTAGGCGACCTGGTGCGCTTCGTCGAGAAGCATCTGCATCTCCTCGTCGATCTTCGCGGCCACCGCCGGCGAGTACTCCAGCGAGCCGCCCGAGCCGCGGCCGGAGAAGGGATCGCCCTGCTCCTGGCCGTACTTCACAGGGCCGAGTGCGGAGGTCATGCCGTACTCGGTGACCATCGCGCGGGCGATCTTGGTGGCCTGCTCGATGTCGTTGGACGCGCCCGTGGTCGGCGCGCCGAAGACCAGTTCCTCGGCGGAGCGGCCGCCCATGGCAAAGACCATGCGGGCGAACAGCTCGTCGCGGGTGTACATGCCCTTGTCGTCCTCGTCGGCGGTCATGGCAAACCCGCCGGTGCGGCCGCGGGCGAGGATGGTCACCTTGTACACGCGCTCGATGTCCTTGAGCGCCCAGGCGGCGAGCGTGTGGCCGCCCTCGTGGTAGGCGGTGACCTTCTTCTCGTGCTCGGAGATGACCTTGCTGGAGCGGCGCGGGCCGCCGATGACGCGGTCCGTCGCCTCCTCCAGCGCGTCCGCGGTGATGACGTTGCCGCCGATGCGGGCGGTCAGCAGCGCGGCCTCGTTGAGCACGTTGGCCAAATCTGCGCCGGACATGCCGGCGGTGCGCTTGGCCAAAGCGTCGAGCGAGACGTCGTCCGCAAGCGGCTTGTTCTTGGCGTGCACCTTGAGAATCTGCGCTCGGCCAGCGATGTCCGGGTTGGTCACCGGGATCTGGCGGTCGAAGCGGCCCGGGCGCAGGAGCGCCGGGTCCAGGATGTCCGGGCGGTTCGTCGCCGCAATGAGGATGACGCCCTCGCGGCCGGAGAAGCCGTCCATCTCCACCAGCAGCTGGTTCAGGGTCTGCTCGCGCTCGTCGTGGCCGCCGCCCATGCCGGAGCCGCGCTGGCGGCCCACCGCGTCAATCTCGTCGACGAAGATGATGCACGGGCTGTTCTCGCGCGCCTGCTTGAACAGGTCGCGCACACGCGAGGCGCCCACACCGACGAACATCTCCACGAAGTCGGAACCGGAGATGGTGTAGAACGGCACACCCGCCTCGCCGGCCACGGCGCGGGCGAGCAGCGTCTTACCGGTGCCGGGCGGGCCGTAGAGCAGCACGCCGCGCGGAATCTTCGCGCCGAGCTCCTCGTACACGGTCGGGTCGGTGAGGAAGTCCACCACCTCGTGCAGCTCGTCCACCGCCTCGTCGGCGCCGGCGACGTCCGCGAACGTATTGGTCGGGTTGTCCTTGGTCAGCTGCTTCGCCTTCGAGCCGCCGATGCCGAACGGCCCACCGCCGCCCGCCTGCATGCGGTACATGAAGTAGAAGATCAGGCCGAACACCAGGATCATCGGCAGCATGAAGCCGAGCATGGACATCAGGAAGGATTCCTGCGTCACGTTCGTCTCGTACTTGTCCGCGCCGGACTCGCGCACCGCGCCGAAGATCTCCGGGGTCGTGCGTGCCGGGTACTGCGAGGAGATTGCCTCGACGCCCTCGCGCTCGTCCACGGTGATCGGCTCGCGCAGGTCGATGCGCACGCGCTGCTCGCGGTCGTCGATCTGCACTTCTTCCGCGTTGTGGTTCTGCAGCTGCTCAATGGCAACAGAGGTATCCACACGCTGGTAGGCGCGAGAATCGTCCCCGATCAGCGTGAGCAGATACAGGACGATCAGCGCGATGGCGCCAATGATGCCCCACCGCAAAACCTTTTTATTTTTGCTCATAAACCTTTGTTCTAGTCAGCGTCTGAGTACACGCGCGGGTGCAGCGTGCCCACATACGGCAGGTCCCTGTAACGCTCCGCGTAATCCAGGCCGTAGCCGATGACAAACTCGTTGGGGATGTCGAAGCCGATGTCCAGTAGGTCAATCTTGGCCGTCTGCACCTCCGGCTTGCGCAGAAGAGTAACGACTTCGAGGCTCTTCGGGTTCCGGTTACGCAGATTGCGCAGCAGCCAGGACAGGGTCAGGCCAGAATCGATGATGTCTTCCACCACGAGCACGTCGCGGCCGGCGATCTCCTTGTCCAGGTCCTTCAAGATGCGCACCACGCCGGAGCTGGTGGTGGAGTTGCCGTAGGAAGACACGGCCATGAACTCCATCTCCGCCGGGATGGTCAGCTTGCGCGCGAAGTCGGTGAGGAAGAACACCGCGCCCTTGAGCACGCACACCAGGATCAGGTCCTCTTCCGAGTCGCGGTACTTCTCCGAGACCATGTCCGCCAGCTCCTGGATGCGTTCCTGGAGTACGTCTTCCGGGATGAGAATCGCCTCGACGTCATCGCCGTAGCGGTTCGCTGGGACGTTGAAGTCCTTGGTGTCGTGCAACTCGGTCATGGGCTGGCCCTTCCCTTTCGCGGTTCTAGCGCTTCAGTTTGCGTTTACGTGCGCGTAACTTCCACATCTTGCCACCTGCCAGGCTGTAGGTACAACCATCTGCGGGGTTCGGGTCAGTGCATAGCCAGCTGTCCACCCTCGCGCACCACCGCACGCCCGCCCGCGACAGCCACGGGCCCTTGCCCGTGCCAATCGACAACCAAGGCTTCCACCGCGTCGAGCTGGTCCCCTTGCAGCGGCACGCCTTGTCCCAGAAGCCACGCTGCTAATCGACGCCTCCGGACCGGCCCCGCATCGTCTGCCAACTCCGCACAGGAGGTCGTCGGCGCGAGGTCGGTCAGCGACGCAATGAGGGCTTGGTCCGCCGCGATCCGGTCTGCCGTTGCCGCGAGCGCGGGGACGGCGTCGCCGCCGAGCAGCTCGCTGAGCAGGGGCAGCACCTGATTGCGCATTGCCACGCGGCGGAAGGCCGGGTCGGCGTTCATGGGGTCGTGCCACGGATCGAGACGGAGCTCCTCGCAAGCCCCGACGGTGTCCGCGCGGCGGATGCCCAGAAACGGCCGGACGATGCGACCGTTGCGCGGAGCCATGCCGGACGGGTTGCCGCGCAGCGCACCGAGCAGGAGCGTTTCCGCCTGGTCGTCGGCGGTGTGGCCGACCCAGACGTCGGCCCCGTATGCCAGCAGGGCCTCGTACCTGGCGCTTCGTGCGGCCGCCTCCAGGTTGCCCCCGTCAACCTCGACGCGGACGACTTCGGCTGCGAGGCCGAAGGCTTTGACTGTCTGTATCGCCCGCTCGGCCACCTCCGCCGACCCGTCCTGGATCCCGTGGTCCACCACCACGCAGCGCACGTCCTTCTTCTCTGCCGCTGCCGCGGCGGCTAAGGCGAGCGAGTCGGGCCCGCCGGACAGGCCGATGATGGCGGGGGCGCCGAAGGGGCGGAGTGCTCGTCGACAGGCAAGGAAGTGCGGCGAGCGGCGCGGCCAGAACGGCTCCATCAGAATTCGCGCAGGGCGGAGGTGAACTCGTCCATGGCGCGGCGCGCGGCGAGGACGTCGGCGTCGTTGCAGATCAGGGCGAACGTGTAGACATTGCCGTTCACGCTGGTCACAGTGCCGGCAAGCGACGCGGTACCGTCGAGCGTGCCCGTTTTCGCGCGCACCCAGCCGCGGCCGGCGAGGTCGCCGTAGCGGTCCAGGAGCGTGCCTTCGCCGGCAGCCACGGGCAGCGTGGCAAGCAGGGGGCGCAGCGCGGGCTGGGCGGTGGCGTCGTACAGCAACGCGTCCAAAAGCTTCGGCGCGATGAGGTTGTCCGCGGACAGCCCGGAGTTGTCGCGCAGCACGAGCCCGGCGGTGTTGAAGCCGCGCTCCTCCAGCACGCTCAGGGTCGCGCCCGGCGCGTCCGTGGTGCCACGCGCCAGTGCCACCTCGCGGCCGATGGCCTCGGCGTAGACGTTGTCGGAGTTTTTCATCATCAGCTCGAGCCGCTCCACCAGCGTCGGCGATTCCACCGCGGCGACAACCTCGCCGTCGCCGTGGCCTTCACCGACGTTCTGCGCGCCGACGCGGTTCGCCAGCGCTTGCGCCACCTCGAGCGCCGGGGTGTGGGAGCGGGCCACGTCGCCGGAAGTTTCGCCGTTTATGCGCCCGCCGGAAAGCATCGCCGGCTGCAGCGGCGCGACGAACCCGCCGTCGATGTCCAGCGGATCCCAGCCCGGCATCAGCTCCGGCATGCCGTCCCACGCGGAGGTGTCGATGAGCACCGTGTCGGCCTGGCCCACCTGCTCTGCGAGCTCGTCGAGTGCTTCGGCATCCAGCCACACGTCGCCGGCGGCCTTGATCACCACTTCCCCCGGGTTTGCCCCGCGCACCACCTCGGTGGTGATACGGTCCTGCGCGCCCAGGCTGAGCAGCGCCGCCGACGCGGTGAGCACCTTCGTCACACTCGCCGGCTTCAGTGCCTCGTCGGAGGCGCGGTCGAACACCGCGTCGCCGCTGCTGGACTGCGTGACGTGGCCGTGGAACACGCCCAGGTCAGGGTTGTCGGCAAGTGTTGCCAGGGTGGTTCGCAGCGAAGCGTCGTCGATAGGCGAAGGCACCGCCGGCTCCAACGCGGACGGGGCCGACTGCAGCTGGTACGGCGGCGCGTGCGTGATCTCCGAGAGCTGCTCGTGCGCCGCGATGCCGAAGCCTGCGACACCGCCGACCGCAGCGAGCGCGACGGCGCCTGCGACCCAAGTCCATACCTTCATCGGCCAAAATGGTAGCCGAAGTATGATGGCGTGCGGACATTCACCAATTTCAGGCACCGAACAAAGGAGAAGTAATGGCTATCGAGGTCATCATCGAGATCCCCAAGGGCTCCCGCAACAAGTACGAGGTCGACCACGAGACCGGCAAGGTCTTCCTGGACCGCTACCTGTTCACCCCGATGGCGTACCCGGCGGACTACGGCTTCATCGACAACACGCTCGCGGACGACGGCGACCCGCTCGACGCGCTTGTGATCACCCCGGAGCCCGTCTTCCCGGGCGTCACCGTGATCGCGCGCCCGATCGGCGTGTTCAAGATGACCGACGAGGCCGGCGGCGACGACAAGCTGCTCTGCGTCATCGACGACGTGCGCTACGAGTCCTACCAGGACATCTCCGACGTCTCCGACTTTGTCAAGGACGAGATCGAGCACTTCTTCGTGCACTACAAGGACCTCGAGCCGAACAAGGAAGTCACCGGTTCCGGCTGGGGCGACAAGGCCGAGGCGGAGAAGATTCTTCAGGCCGCGCTCGACGAGTTCGAGCGCGTCGGCGACAACTCCCGCAAGAGCCTCGAGGAAGAGAAGGAAGCCAAGACCGCCAACTAATTTGCTTATCGACGGCTAAAGCCGGGCCCGCATTCGTGCGCTGGCCCGGCTTCTGTTTTGCGCTGCTAGAACCAGCTGCGCATGAACGCGAACCCGAGGCCGATTGCGGAGATCGCGGCCGCGGCCACCGGCAGGATGAGCGCCAGCGGCGAGACGTGCTTCGGACGCTCGGGGGTGGGCTCCGGCGCGATCGTGGTGTCGATCACGGTCGTGCGCCGCTCGGTGGGTGTTTCGCTTGTCGACGGCTGCGCTTCCGGCTCCCTCGTCACCGTCGTCCGGATCGGTGTCGGGGCAACCTCGATGGTCGTGGAGTTGCGCTCGCCGACCCACTCGTAGACGTTGCCGTTGTTCGCCGGGGTTGGCGTCGGGGTGGAGGTGGCGGAGCTCGTCGATAGGCGAACTGCTCGCAGGTTGTTCGCCTGGATGAGCACCTGCGTATCCAGCGGCTGCGGGGTCTTGGCCACCTTACCGCGGTTAGAGCCGTCCTTCATCAGCGCGCCGTCGCAGGAGTGTGCCAGGCCCATGGCGTGGCCGAGTTCGTGCGCGATGGTCATGACCAGGCTCTCGTAGTAGCCGTTGCGCAGAATGTCCGGGTTGAGCAGCAGCTCCATGTTGTTCACGTTGCCCTGCACGCGACCAACCACGTAACCGCCGAGGTTCGCTTCGCGCACCGTGACCACCTTGTAGCCCGGGTGATCCACGTACTCGAAGCGCATCAAGCCGCCGGTGGCGCTGGCCCACTGGTCGGTTGCCTGAGTGATGTACGGCTTGTACTTCGCCGGCGCGAAGATGCGCAGCACGCCGTTGTCGACGGCGTTTTCGTTGCTACTCAGCAGATAGTTGCCGATGTTCGGGATCGGCTGGCCCATGTTCGCCGCTGCGGTGGCGGCGCGGCACTCCCGGCCGACTGGGTCAACTGCGGCCTGGGCCGGGGTGGCGACGGTGCCTGCCACGACGGCGGCGGCACAGCACGCTGCAATCAGATGTCTATAATTCACCAACCCAGAGAACACCATTCTCCAAGCTGGCGCAAACCTGCGGGCTAAATCAGGCGGCGGCGCGCGAAAGCGAAGAAGCTGGCACCCAGTGCGCTAGCCAGCGCGAGCGCGAACAGCGCACGGACGACAGTGTTGGAGCCGGTCTCCGCCCCCAGGCCGCGGGCAGGCGCGGCGTACGGCGCCGCGACCTGGTTATCAGCTACAGCTTCGACAGCCTCGCCCGCAGCACGCGCCGCCTCGAGCCCCTGGCGTCCAATCTCACCCGCATTGGCCCGGACCATCGCCTCGGAGTCGGCGGTTTCCTCCGGGGTGACATCCGCATTGACTCGGGTGATGTCGGCAACGAAGGTGTGGCCGTCCTTGTTCAGGAAGAACGTCTCGCCGTTCAGCGTGAGCACCGGCGGGAACTTCACCAGACCGTGGGCAACCGGATCCTCGCTGGCAGGGTTCACATCCTCAGCCCCGAGCGGCTCTTCCGCCGCGTCATCGGGGGACGGAGCCGGGACGGCGGGGGCCTCTGCGGAAGTTGCGACAGACGTCTCGGCGGCGTCGGCGACCTCCGGATCGGTCGGCACCGGCTCGCCGGTCGGCTGATCTGCGGGCTGGCCCTGGATCACGCCCGACTCGATCAGCCCGGCGACTGCGGCATCTGCAACAGCGACCGCACGCTCCTGCTGGCCGCTGTCCAGCTGCGCGAACGGCTGCGCCGCCTCCTGGAGCGTGCGCACGTAGTGGGACCCTTCCTCATTGAGGAAGTACTGCCCACCGCGTACGTCAGCGGTTTCAGTCGGCAGGTCCTGCGCAGTCGCGGCAACCGGAACTGCGAGCAGGGCTGCGGCTGCGGCGGTAGCGACGGCGGCGGCGCGGGTGGTGCGGTGCATGACGGTCTCCTAAGAGGCTCGGGGAAGCTCGAGGAGTAGAACCTCAAGCATTGGTTGAGAGTTTACACACGTTGCCCTCAATTTTCACTCCAGCAACACGGGTTTCTTACCGGTAGATGCAGGTGAGGCCCGGCTACGATCCAGCAACCGGGCCTCTGGGGGGCAGACTAAGTTGCCCAGACCGAAATCTAGACCAGGAAGCGGCGGCCGGCCGCGAAGACAGCTGCACCCAGAACAGATGCAATCACCAGTGCAAACAGGGCGCGTGCGACAGTGTTCGAGCCAGTCTCAGCCTCGACACCACGGTTCGCGGCCGCGGCAACCTGCTGCGCGGCGATCTCGTCAGCGTGCTCAGCGCGGAGCTGGTCAGACTTCGCCTTCTCCTCCGGAGTCGGCTGCTGGTTCACGCGATCCGAGGACCCAACGAGAGTCTCGCCATCCCGGTTCAGGAAGTAGGTCACGCCAGCAATAACGACCGGGACGCCGATCGCAGCGGCAGCGATGCCCGCGATCGCACCCGGGGAAAGCTCAGTCTGCACCTCGCCGCCAGCCTCGACGTCACCTTCGACGTCAGCGCCGGCGCCGGCCTCGCCCTCAACGTCAGCCTCGCCCTCCGGCTGCGGCTCGGCCACCACGGTGCCACCAACCTCGTCGGCCGGTTCCACCGTGAGGGTTTTGCCCGGGCCCTGCGGCTGCTCCGGAGCCGGAACCTCGACAGTGCCCTCAACCGCGCCGTCGACGCCGTCGACGAGCGAGATCACGACGTCGTCCTTGGAACCATCCGGGTAGCTGATCTTCAGCTCCCCCTTTTCGGTAGCACTGACCACCGGCACGTTGTCAGCGCCAGCCGGCAGCTCGGTCTGGATGATCTCGCCGTTGACCAGCTGGAAGTAGTTGCCGTTACCGTCGGTGAACACCTTCGGCATCTCGGACTCCAAAACCTTGGTCAGCTGCTTGTACACAGCAGTGGTGTCGGTTTCGGTCTGGGCGCCGGCGGCCGGGGTCACGGAAATTGCGATCGCGCCGGCCATTGCGGCTGCGGCCAGCGTACGGATGGTGCGCTTCATTGGGGCTCCTATCGGAAAGTCTAAACCTCAGGTCGAAGGTTACGCCACAACAGTAAACGCATTTCACACAAGCCTCAAGTAAAACTTTAGACTTTTTGGAAAGCAACTGTAAATGCGCAGTCCAACGCCAATAAAAACGCAAAAATCTTGGCTACCGCGGCTCGAAGGCCATCTCAACTTCGTCGCCGGTCGCCGTTCCGGCCAGCTGCCACCCCACCACCGCGTTGCGCACACTGTCCGCCAGCAGGTTCGCCGGCTGGATGCAGGAAATGGTCAGCAGCCGTCCCGGCATCGGCCCCGTGCCCCAGATTTCCGCGTTGCCCGCCAGCGCACCTTTGTCCGGGTCGTGCAGGTCGGTCGCGGTGTACTTCAACCAGTCGTCGCCCGATGCCTCCGTGCGGACGAACAGCGTGTCGCCCGTGGCTACGGTGTGGCGTTCGGCTTTACCGTCGTAAAGCTTGTTAAACACAGCATCCACCCCCGCACCTGTATGCCCCGCCACGACCACGATGTCGCCAGCATCCGTGCCCGGCAGCTCGTACGGGTAGTCCTCCCCCGTCAACGCGCAGGCTTTATCCATGCTCTTCGGGTCGATCTTGCCGTCCACCACGCGACAATCCCCCTGCTCAAACCCGGCGCGCAGCCCCAGCACCGGCACCACCATTTCCACCGGGCGCCCCTGCGCGATCGAGGCAGCAGCTTGTCGACGAGGCTCCGCCGACACCGACGTCTCCTGCTCTGGCGCTGGGGAGTCCGAAGGTTCGTCGTGAAGCAATGCCTTGAAACCTGCGCGCACCACAAGGAACAGAATCAGCAGGGCGGCAATGCGGCGGACGTGGTACTTCACGGCAGTTATCATACGAGCCATGAAGGAAGTTTCCGTAGATAAAGTCCCCGCAGGCGCGCAGCTCATCGATGTCCGCGAGCCCGACGAGTACAGCGCCGTGCGCGCCGAAGGTGCCATGAACATCCCCCTGTCCGAGTTCGTCGCACGCACCGACGAAATCGACCCGGAGCGCGACATCTACCTGATCTGCAAATCCGGCGGCCGCAGCGCGCAGGCCGGCGAATACCTGGAGCAGGCCCGCGGCTGGGACAACGTCATCAACGTCGCCGGCGGCACCACCGCCTGGGTCGAACAAGGGCTGCCCCACCAGAATTAGTGCAGTAATTAGGCGTTCCCAATCGTTGGGCGCGGAAACGTAGTTATGATGAGGGCATGTCCGCCCTCCCCGAACTGCCATCCGCACTGGTCAAGTCCCCCCACTTCCAGGTCGAACGCGTGCGCAGACACACCAAAGACGAGGTGGAGCGCACCCTGGCCAAACACACCGCCACCATGCGTGAGTACTGGATCCTCACGTGCGTGAACGGCGAACCGATGAGCCAGCGTCAGCTGTCCGAACTGCTCGGCATCGACGCCTCCGACATGGTCCGCCTCATCGACAACCTGGAAAACAACAACTGGGTCACCCGCGAACGCGACCCGAAGGACCGCCGCCGCCAGATCGTCGCCGCCACCAAAAAGGGCACAAAGGCGCTGGCCAAACTCGCCGCAGACGTGGCCGAGGCGGAAGACCGCGCACTCGAGGCGTCTTCCGACAAGCAGTTGAAGAGCCTGCGCAAGCTCTCCCAGGCCCTCGCGGCGGAGGAATAGGGCGCGGGATCGCGTTTCCGCCGCTTCTTTTCCGCCACTCCCGCCGCTCGTTTTCCGCGGATCCAGCTAGTAGGACCCAGCTATCTCGCTCTGAGAAGCGATTAGCTGGGTCCTACTAGCTGGATTTGGCGCGCGGGCCGGGCGGGCTCCCGGCGCGCTGGCCGTGCGGTCACGCGCGCGGCCGGTACGGCGTCGCCGGCACCGAAACCGCGCCGCGCATGTCCGCTCTCGCCTTGGCCGCGTAGAGGCGGCGGATGCACCCGGCTTCGTCGAAGATGATCTCGATGGGAAACAGGTGCAGCACCTCGTAGCCCTGCTCTTTCAGCCAGTTTTCCCGCCTGGTCATCTTCATCACCTCTTCGTGCGGCATGTCCTCGAACTTCATGTACCCGTCGATCTCGATGATGAGGGTGCCCCACAGCAGGTCAACCCGGAAACGCCTGCTCACCCACATCTGCTCCTGCGGCTGAATCCCCAGCTCGATGAGGATGACTCGGAACAGCGACTCGTACGCCGATTCCGACTTCATCGAGCTGAGCTCGAGCGCCCGGCGCGCCAGCCCCACCCCTTTCTTCCCCGCCAACCGGTTGATCGTGGCCGCCAGCTCGAGCTGAATCGACTCCTGACCAAACGGCGTCTGCTCGCGATACAGGCTGTCCATCGCCGCAACCGCGTCGCGCACTCCGTGGAACCGGGCGATGTCGACGGCGGTGCGATGTGCCGTCGTCAGGCGAATGCTCCCGTCGCCACCTGCGGGATCGAAGGCTTCGTGCTCGAGGATGTCAATGTCTGGGACCGGGATGTTGCGGTAGATCACCCCGTCGGGCCATTGGCTTTTCGACGGCGGCCGGCCCCCTCGCTGCGCCAACTCCACAATCTCCGGGTTCTGGATCAGCACCCCGAGGCCGAGCGCCCTCGCCGCGGACCGGCCGATCAGCACGGCCTTGTGCGCGCTCACGCCGATTGCGTAGCACCGCAGGAATTCCTGCTCGTAGCGCTTCAGCCCTGCCCACTTGGTGGCAGGGACAAACTTTGTCGCAGAAAGCTGCACGCACTCTTGGTGTTCGGCGTCCCCGCGCGCCACAAGCAACGCGGCCAATTTCGCTTGATCCATCAGTCCCCCATTTTCTTGTTGTCTCCCCCGAGACCGGCCTTGACAGTAGCAGCGAGTGCGAAACCGCGCAGCGCTTCCGCGGATCCAGCTACAAGGATCCGGCTAATCGGCCCCTGGGGGCGAAAAACGAGGTGCGACTAGCTGGATCCGGCCGGGGGGGCAGCCGCCGGGAACCGCAACACCAACAACGTGGGCGAACGCAAATAGTTGGTATTTCCCATGATTTGCGGATTTATAGCGCGCTATTAGCCTTATCCGCATGTCTCAGGCCGACAATCCGCTTCTCCGCAGCCACCTCGCCCCGCCCGAACGCACACTTATCGACGTCCTGACGGCCACCGCCGCCGAGTACCCCGATGCCGCCGCCATCGATGACGGCGGCGCCAACTCCGCGGACGACGGTGTGCTCACCTACGCCGAATTGGTGGAGGAAATCGAGCGCCGTGCCGCCGAGATGCGCACAATGGGCGTGCGTGATGGGGGTCGCGTGGGGATCCGGATGACGTCGGGAAGCAGGGAGCTCTACCTTGCGATCCTGTCCACGATGCGCGCGGGCTGCGCGTACGTGCCGGTGGACGCGGACGACCCGGACGAGCGCGCGGAGACCGTCTTCGGCGAGGCGGACGTGGACGCGATCTGGACCGACGACGGCCTGCGGGTACTCAAGCCTGCGCAGCCGACCCCGCTCGGCGAGGTCACCCCGGACCACGACTGCTGGATCATTTTCACCTCCGGCTCCACCGGAAAACCAAAGGGTGTGGCGGTGACGCACCGTTCTGCGGCCGCGTTCGTGGACGCGGAGGCGCGCCTGTTCTGCCAGGACAACCCGCTCGGCCCGGACGACCGCGTGCTGGCTGGCCTGTCAGTGGCCTTCGACGCGTCGTGCGAGGAGATGTGGCTGGCCTGGGGCCACGGCGCGTGCCTGGTGCCGGCGCCGCGCGCGCTGGTGCGTTCGGGCCAAGACTTGGGCCCGTGGCTGATCCGCCGCGACATCACGGTCGTGTCCACCGTGCCGACCCTGGCCGGACTGTGGCCGAAGGAGGCGCTGGACAACATCCGCCTGCTCATCGTGGGCGGCGAGGCCTGCTCGCAGGAGTTGACCGACCGCCTGGCTGCCGGCCGCGAGATGTGGAACACCTACGGCCCCACCGAGGCGACCGTGGTGGCCAGCGCGAAGCAGCTGTTCCCGGGCGAGGCGGTGACCATCGGTTGGCCGCTGGACGGCTGGGATCTCGCCATCGCAAGCGACGGCGAGGGTGAACAGGGAGAGCTCATCATCGGCGGCGTTGGCCTGGCGCGCTACCTAGATCCGGAGAAGGACGCGGAGAAGTACGCGCCCATGGGCGACTGGGAGCGCGCCTACCGCACCGGCGACCACGTCAAGCTCACCGATAACGGCCTGGCGTTCATCGGCCGCGCCGACGACCAGGTCAAAATCGGCGGGCGCCGCATCGAGCTGGGCGAGGTGGAGGCCAACGTCGCAGCACTCGAGGGCGTGTACAACTCGGCCGTGGCGGTGCAGACCCTGCCGTCGGGCGACAAGGTGCTGGTGGGCTACGTCTCCCCCAACGAGGGCACTGAGCTGGACGTGCCGCAGATGCGCGAGCGTCTCGCCGAGGCCATGCCGGCAGCACTGGTGCCGCGCCTGCACGTGATGGATGAGCTGCCGATCCGCACCTCCGGCAAGGTGGACAAGAAGGCCCTGCCGTGGCCGCTGCCCGCCAGCGTGGACGCGGTCGGGCTGACCGAGACGGAAGCCTGGGTGGCCCAGCAGTGGGTCGAGGTCCTCGGCCTGGACGTGCCGGGCCGTGACGCGGACTTCTTCGAGCTCGGCGGCTCCTCGCTCGCGGCCGCCGCGCTGATCACGCGCCTGCGCGAGCGCGTGCCCACGATCGCGGTGCGCGACCTCTACGACCACCCCAGGTTGGAGACGCTTGCGTCGCTTATCGACGAGCTCACGCTCTCCAACCGCACCGCCAAGCGCGAACGCGAGGTGGAGCCCGTCGGCGCCGGCACCCGCGTGGCGCAGACTGCGCTGATGGTGCCGGTGATGACATTGAAGGCCGCCACGGCGGTGACCTGGGTAGCCATCGCTGCGAACCTGCTGGGCTTGACCGAGCTGAGCTGGTCCTGGCTGGCTGCGGCGTTTGTGGTGCTGTGCACCCCGTTCGGGCGCATCCCCGTCGGCGCGCTGGGTGCCCGCCTGATCCGCGGCCGTATTAAGCCCGGCGTGTACGCACGCGGCGGCGCGCAGCACGTGCGGCTGTGGGCGGCCGAGCGGTGGCTGGCCGCCTCGGGCGCGTTGAACATCTCCAGCGCGAACGCGGCGAAGGTCACCGCGCGCATGTTGGGCGCAACGATCGGCAAAGGTGTGGACATGCACGCCTTCGCGCCGGTGACGGGCCTGCTTTCCATCGGCGAAGGCTCCGCAATCGAGCCAGAGGTGGACCTGTCGGGCGTGTGGCTCGACGGCGACGAACTGCATGTCGGCGAGGTCCGCATCGGCGCGGAGGCACGCGTGGGCGCGCGCTCCACGCTCATGCCCGGCACCGAGATCCGCAACGGCGCGCACGTGGAGGCCGGTTCCACCGTCACCGGCCGCAAGCCGGTGAAGAAGCGCTCGCGCTGGGCGGGCTCGCCGGCCCGCAAGGTGGGTCGTTCCAAGCACCGCTTCCCCGAGAAGCGCCCGCCGCGCCGCCCGCTGTGGGCGCTTGGTTACGGCTTGACCTCGCTGTTCCTCGCACTGCTGCCGGCTTTGGCCGCTGTCGCCGGTGCCGCCGCGACGGTGGGGCTGGCGCGCTTGGCCAACACCTCGTCGGTGTGGGGCCTGCTCGTATTCGCCCCGGTCGGCGGTCTGGTCTACATCGGAGCTGGTTTGGGGTTGACGTGGCTGGCCGTGAGGGTGGCGTCGATAGGCGTGAAGCCCGGCGTCTTCCCGGTACGCAGCGTGCATGGCTGGGCGCTGTGGACCGTGACCAGGCTTATGGACGACGCCCGCACCCGCTACTTCCCCATCTACGCGGGCCTGGCTACCCCGGTGTGGCTGCGCTCGCTGGGCGCGCAGATCGGCGAGCGTGCCGAGGTGTCCACCGCCGTGATGGTGCCGAAGCTGACCGAGGTACGCGACGGGGCATTCCTTGCCGACGACACCATGGTCGGCACCTACGAACTCGGCGACGGCTGGATCCGCACCGACCACACCGTGGTGGGCAAACGTTCCTTCGTGGGCAACTCCGGCATGGTCGCACCCGGCCGCAAGTTGGCGAAACAGTCGCTGGTGGCCGTGCTGTCCGCGTCCCCGAAGAAGTCCAAGGCGGGCTCCAACTGGTGGGGCTCGCCACCGGAGCGCATGCGCCGCGTCGAGGTCGAGGCCGCCGGCGAGGCAACCTACAAGCCGTCCGCGTCGCTGATGCGCAAGCGCGGCGTGGTGGAGACGCTGCGCCTGCTCGCGCCCATGACCCAGGCCGTGCTGGCTGCAGTATTCGCCGCGGGAGTGGTCACGCTGCTGGAGCGCTTCGGCTTCTGGACGTACCTCCTCGGCGGCCTGGTCTGGATGGCCGTGGGTGTGCTGGCCGTGCTGTCCGCCGTGGTGGCGAAGTGGGTGCTAGTCGGGCGCCACAAGGCTGGCGAGCACCCGCTGTACTCCTGGTTCGTGTGGCTCAACGAGCTGCAGGACCAGTTTGTCGAGGTCGTCGCCGCGCCCTGGTTCTTCAACTGGGCCTCCGGTTCCGGCGAGATGAACCTGGTGCTGCGCGCGCTGGGCGTGCGCGTGGGCCGCGGCGCGTGGATCGAGTCCTACTGGTTCCCGGAGACCGACCTGTGCGTAGTCGGCCGCGGCGCGTCGGTCGGCCCGGGCACAGTGGTGCAGACGCACCTGTTCCAAGACCGCGTGATGTCCCTGGACACGGTGTCCATCCAGGATTCGGCCACCTTGGCCGCGCACTCGGTGTCCCTGCCGGGGTCCGCGATCGGCGCCGGCGCGACGGTGGGCCCGGGCTCGCTGGTCATGCGTGGCGACGAGGTGCCGGCCATGACCGTGTGGCAGGGCAACCCCGTGGAGCCGCAGTAGGGGTTTACGGCGCTACGATCTGTGCAATCCCCTTCATTGGGAGTAGCAGATGCAGCGGCTCCCCCGGTATTTCGTGAAAATCGGCGTGGCGGAGGTAGAAATCCTTCGCCTGTTGATCCAACGCGTGGACCACGACCGCCGCCGCCCCAACCGCCGCGGCAGCCGTGAAACATCGCGCTAAAGCATCGCGCAGCAACGCTCTGCCAACGCCTTTGCCCTGCGCATTCACGTCCACAGCCAGTCGAGCAAGAATTATCACAGGAATCGGATCCGGCCGGCCTTTTGCGAAGTTTCCCGGCGCGGCCTCCTTTTCCAATCCCCCGGTGCAGATCGCGTAGTATCCGGCGACCCGCTCGTTCCACGTCGACACATAGACAGCGCAGTTTTTCACACGCTGGTTTTGTAGTGCATACCGGTGAAACCACAAGTCCAAAGAAGCGGTTCCACACCGAAACGACGCCCGATCATCGCTTTTCACCAATTGCCGTGGTGGCTGAAGGACACGGTCAGCCGCCAAAGCTGAATTCCTTCCCGAATGGGCTTTCCCCCGCAAACAGCTCAGCCAATTTCCTAAAGTCTGCTGGCCGCTCTAGAAGTTTCTCTACGTGCGAGAAGTTCTCTTCACTCAGAACGAACCAGCGCTGATCAGCGAGCACCATTTCAGCTCGCTCAACCGCGCTCTCCAACACAAACTCCGAAACGGACTTATTGGTCGCCTCTGCGGCCTGCCTGAGCCGATCGTCTTGCAGTGCCGTGGTCCGAAGGTTCAATCGGCGATCTTTCACAGTCACTTTAACTCCCCTCTCAATAGCGTACGCACATTGTACATACGCCAAGCCTCCACGCAACCGTCTCGGCTTTTCACGAGCAACCGGTCATCATCGTCCAACGCAGATGCGACTCGTAGGTCAGCGCTACCGGAGTCCCGCGATCGAGGCCGGAAGCAATCCGCGCAGCTGGTCGCCGAACTGAGAGGCGATGAACGCGAAGGCCCCGCCAAGCGCCGCGACGATGCCGATGACCAAGGCGGCTGTCGCGCCAGCAGAGGAACCCTCCATGGGCTCTGCCGGGGGCTGCACCGGAGGCGTCGATAGGCGGTGCTGCTTGGCAAAGTCCTGGTACTTGATCATCTTCGCCTCGCCGTCTGGGTTGGCCAGGCCGTGGCCGTCCTTGAAGTCCCAGGCCTCTACACGGATGCGGTCGTCGTAGACCTTCACGCGCAGGCCGGTGGCGGCGTCCTCATCCACAATCTCCTCGTCGTGGTCGCCGTCCGGCAGGTATTCGTTCAGGATCGCGCCCGTGTTGACGACGGGGAAGCCGATGGCGCCTTGCGGGGTGCCGTCGTAACGCCTAGTGCCCCACCAGTTGTTCTGCTTCAGCGAAGAGTGCGAGTGGCTGGTAAACGCCACCACGTCGTTGTACTTGGACAGCACGTCCGAGATGGCCTGCTCGTCCTCGAAATCGTTCTGGTACCAGGCGGAATGGCTCATGGATACCGTCCCCGGCAGCAGCGGGTGCGTGAACACCAGCGCGGTCACGCCCTGCTTATCCCAGTGCGCGAGGCGCTCGTCCAACCACTGCAGCTGCTCGGCGGAGATGCGCTGGAACGGCTCCTTGCCGCCGCGGTCGACGTCCGAGTAGTACTCCGTGTTGATGGAGATCAGCGGAGTGCCGTCCACCACCACCTCGTTCCACGGCCTCTCCTGCCCGGAGTATTTGAGGAAGCGCTGCATGTGCACCTCCGAGGTTTCCTCGCCGTACATCTCGTGGTTGCCGATGGTCCACAGCTCCACGCCCGAATCATGCGGCGCCTCCTTGCGCGCGGCGAGGAACTTGTCCCATTGTTCCTGGCTACCGTTGTCCACCAGGTCGCCGTTGATCACCAGCGCGCTGGCTTTCTCCGGCATGGCGTTGAGGCGGCGGATGGCCAGCTTGTAATCCTCCGGATCGTCCTGCGGATCGGAGATCACGTCAATGACGGTGTTCGGCTCCTCCGCTACCTGGGTAAACGGCGCGCGCACCGCGACGTTGTCCACGGCCCACCAGTAGTCGTCGTTGCCGCCGAGGTAGCTAAACGCCACCTGCATTGTTGTCGCGCCTTCCGGCACGT
Source organism: Corynebacterium sp. HMSC034A01 (assembly GCF_001838175.1). NCBI lineage: Bacteria > Bacillati > Actinomycetota > Actinomycetes > Mycobacteriales > Corynebacteriaceae > Corynebacterium > Corynebacterium sp. HMSC034A01. The sequence continues at coordinate 102,091 of NZ_KV835948.1, forward strand.
CGAGCTCGAAGTACTCGTGGGAGGAGTAGCGGTCGCTCGTTAGCTTATCGACGACCTCCGGTTCCCCACCATCGAATCCCACCGCAACCAGTGCGGTTTGGCCCTTCTTGCCCTGCCGGTAGTGCTGGTCGAACTCGAGGGCGACTTTGCTCTGGCCGCTCACGTCGATCGGCTCGGTGGTCATGCGCGCGTCCATGGAGTCACGCTCGGAAAGACGCTGCTGCTTCGAATCGATGATGGCGAACTGGTCGTGCCCCTGGGTGAAAAAGTGGCGCTCGTCGGTACCGGAGGCCCAAGTCCAATGGCGCAAATCCGAGATGGTCCACCCGTTCCAGCGGGCCTCGCCCGAGGTCACGCCATCGACGTGTTGCGACCAGCCCTCCGGCAGGTCGTGCGTGAAGTGGGCCGGGTTGTCCACCCCGTCGAAGCTCTGGAAGTACAGGTACGGACGGGAGGATTCGGGGAACGCCTCCGGTTGGGCGGCGATAGCGGGAACGGCTGTGGTGGCGGCTGTGGCGGTGACAACGGCAGCAGTGGTGGCGGCGAGTGCGCGGCGGGACATCATGCGTCAAAAATTAGCGCCGCCTGAGAGATCCCGCAGCGCGAGCTCGGGACGGGCCGGTGCTGAATGCGGTCTAACACGTAAAATGGCCCGGCTCAATCGGTGACGATCGAGCCGGGCCCTTCTGGCGTGCGGTTAGAGCGCGGTCTGGTGCTTAGGCTGCGACCTTGCGCCTGCCCATCAACGCACCCGCCGCGATGAGGGTTCCGCCGAGCAAGATCGGGAGCTGAACACCCGCGCCACCAGTCTTCGGCATGTTGCCCTGGCGGACGTTGGCGACCTCGAGATATGCCGTCTGTTTATCGGAGACTACGTTCCACACGCCCTGGGTCGATATATCCGAGACCCATTTCCCGTTCGATTGGTACTCAACCGCGACGCCCTGATCCTGAATTGATCCTCGGAACCGAACAGGCGCAGTGAGCAGCGAGTACACAACGCCATCCTGGGTCGGTGCCTTCACCTCGACCAGGTCGTACTCCTTGCCCGGCTCGAGCACTGTCTCAAGGGTGTACGTGCCGGTGTCGGTGCCGGTTTCGAGGGTCCACGTCTGCGGGGCTTCGCCTTCGACCGCGGTAACCTCACGGACCTCAAACTCCGCTTCCGACAGCGTGATGTCGCGATTTTCCAAGTCGACCTTCTTCACCTCGAGACCGAAGTTCGGCTGATCGGCCTTCGTATTGGCAACCACACACACGACGGTTGCAACGTGGGAACCACTGGTATTCACCGGAACCCTGAAGCCAGTCGCACCCGTATTCTGAACCTCCAGCTGAGATTCTTTACCGTTGAGGTTTTGAGTACACACGGCGTTTTTCTCATCTCGCTGATACAGCTTGTACCCCTCTTGCTGGTGCTCTGTGATCGTGGCCGTCGCCGGCCTATCTGTGACTAGGTTCCACGAAGCCTGCGGCTTGTCTGCTCCTTCCTCCGTGGCGGTGGTCTTGGAGTCTGCATAGACCAAGTCACCGTTTCCAGTGTCGATGATCCGGTTATTCGCCATGACCGAGAACTCCCAGCCATCAGCACCGTCGGTCAGCACACCACCGTTGGCGTCAACGATCTGCTTTTGGACGATGATCTTGCCTTCGCAGAACTGGTTGATTTCGCTCGCGATCTGCTTGAGCTGATCAGCGAGTTGAGAATACTGCTCGACTCGGACGGTGTCTCCCGGCCCGGAGATATCCTCACCCATTTGTTTTACCGTACGGGTACCGTAGGTCCACAGTGATTTATCGTTCGTCACTGTCTTGCGGCTGGTACTGACAATGTCGATCAGACGGTTATTAGATTTGACATTGTTTTTATAGTACGCATTCACTGCTTCTTCGAGATTGACGATTAAGTCCCACGAATCAGAACTCTGAGTCTTTCGATAAGCCGCGCGCTGCCAGTTTGGGTAATCGGTGTATACACTTTTAAGCTCGATGAGATAGTTACCGTGCCTTCCGCCTTGCTCATAAGCACGGGTGCTCAACAGATTTTTTAGCACGTATTCCTGGGTGACTACATTGCCCTTAGCCAGCGTTAGATCGACCATGATTGGTACAACCCTGGTTCCCTTTTTCTTCAACTCGTTCGCGGCGAGAATTGCCTGGTTCAGAGACCTCTCCTGAACAAACGCTCCAGAGTTTCTCAGCGGGGCACCCGTTGGACTGCCACCCATGTTCTGCCACCCCGTGTCGTCGTACGTGGGCATACCGTCTGTGATGAAGTAAACGATGTCGTAGCCTTGATTCTGGACTTGCTTCAAGCCGGCTTCCCAGTTTGTCGCATTGCCAGCATTGCTTGTGGTCCACTCGTTAATTGCGTTAGTGATCTGCGGGTTCACTACACCATTCACTGATACATCCACAGCTTGCTTCGTGGTTCCTTTAGCGCCGGCCCTTGATGCAAAGTTGTAGATACCGACTTTCGTCCCAGGGGCACCAACAAGAGCTTTAACCATCTCATTCGCTGCGTTGCGGCTCGCTTCAAAACCATCAACATCGGCGTTCTGCAATGAGCGGGATTGGTCCGCCACGATGGCAATCTTCAAACCACACTTCTTAGGCATCTCAGGGTTCGGGTACTGTTTCTCAACCCAGTCCGCACCATCAGGCGGGGACACCTTTACCGGCTCCTTAGGCTCAACCAGGGAGGTACCGTAAATCGTCGCGACTGCATCGACGCTCGGCGGATTGTCACTGAAGCCGGAAGTCATGGTGAACTTCGCGCCGTCCGGCACCTGAACCGAATCGACTCGCTGCCCGTTCTTAACCGGGTAGACCTCAAACTCGACGTAGTCACGCGAGATGCTCACAACGCGGCGCTCGAACGAAACACCCGTTTCAGTTTTGTCGAGGTGAAAGCTGTATGCCTCGGAAGCCAGGATGCTGTTCGGTGCGCTGATACGCACGACTGCCTTGGAGAACGTCGAGTTCCCATCCACTGTTGCCGTGGTCTCGTACGGCGACTCGCCGGTAGTCGTGGCGGGGTTCAGACGGATACCGCCGCGGCCCTCCATGTCGAAACGCTTGGTCTCGTCGTCAAGTGGCACCGATGACGTCGAAGCCGGAGGCTGCTCGTTCGTCGTCGGGCCCGCCGGGGACGAAGGCTCTGCCGGGTCATCCGTCGGTACAGCTGTTGGATCCGTCGGTTCAGTGGTACCGTCCGCCGGCTCGGTGGGGTCGGTCGTCGGGATCGACGCTTCGGAAGTCGGCTCCTCCTCGCAAGATACTGCCTCTACGTCAGCGGTGACCGTGTAGTACTTCGCGTTGGACTGTGTGGTCGGCAAAACGAGATCAACATCGCCCGAGCTAGTGCCAACCGCAATCGGATTGCCGAGGTCGTAGGTCACATCGGTCTTGGTCACCGTTTTGGTAGTTGCGAGTTCGGAGTAGTTCGGGAACGGAGATTCCGCGAAGGTAGTCAGCTTTTTAGTGCCCTTGTCCTGGAGCGGCGCAGCGGAATCTGCTCGATTCGGGTCAAAGCTACCGCTGGACAGGTTCGCTGAAAAACTGTGAACTTTCTCGCCGGAATTCAAACCAGAAACTGTAATGCGCATGTGCCTCGTGGCGTAGCTTGTCGGCTTTCCCTCCACCGTGAGGGTCCGCGTCTCAATCGACGTCGTGCACTGCTCAGCTGATGCCGTCGGAGCCCCAGTCTCCAGCGCGTCCACCGGGTACGAGCCCAGACCCGCGGCAAGTGCCACCGAGGCAACCACGGCAGCGACGCCACGGACGGAGCGACGCGCGCGCGAGCTAGCAGTTCGCGCTGCAGGCTTCAAAATGTTTCGCATAATCGTTTTCCTCAATCCGCTGTCTTACCGTGATTGCTCTTCGTCTTTGCTGCGTCGAGCCATGAAGAACCCGACCAGAATCAGTAGGCCGCCCAGGCCCGCCGCCCACAGGACATTCGCGCCGGTGTAGGCCAGGTCGCCGCTGCGTTCCTTATCCGCCGGCGGCTGCGTCACCGTGGTGACGGAACCGTTCGGCTGGGTGGTCACGTACGTCGAGGGCCGCGTGGTGATCACCGTGGTCGAGCCGTTCGGCATGGTGGAGGTGGTCGTGGACTCGACCGGGGTGGATTCCGTGGTGCGCTCTGTGGAGGTCTCGGTGGTTTTCTCCGTGGTGTTCTCGGTCGTGCGCTCAGTCGTCGTCGACGTCGATGGCGACGGTGTCGGGGTAGAGGATGGCGGCTCGCCGCCCTCGCTGCCGTCCCACTTGGTCACCACCACGTTCTCGTACTTGAACTGGGTGCCACGCACGTCACCGAGCGGGAGGATGATCAGCTGCGGGCTGGACACGTGATATTCGTGCCCGTCGTTCGGGGCGTTTTCCTCCAGCAGGTAAAGCCCGGGCTTCAGGTTGTCGAAGCCGGCTTCGCCCTTCTCGCTCGTCTGCGCGGTGGCGATGCTCGTGAGGCCTTTGGCTTTAACATCGTCAAGCGATAGTTGCTTGGCACCCGCGCGCCCTTCATCGGTGGTGACATCCACGCCCTTGACCAACGACAACTTGAACGTCGCGCCGGCGATGGCCGGCGGCTTCTCCCCTGCCGGGACATCGTCGTACGGGTTCGTCGCCGCTTTCTTCACCATCAACGAGATCGGCTGGGTGGTGTCCACGCTCGCCGCCGGGATGTCGCGGTCGTTGCCGCTGATCACCTTCGCATCCGCAGCAGGGCCGAAAAACCCGCACGCGAGGACTGACGCCGCACCGAGCGCCGCCACAAACTTCGAAGTGCGCATTAGGACAGAACCTCTCTAGTTATGGCGTCCTTGCGGTCGCTTTTCTTCTTCTCGCGGATGATCCACCAGATCAGCGCCAGCAGGACAATGAGCGCCACGGCGCCAAGCACCCACATCCACCACTGGATGGTGGATGTGGACTCGTCGAGCACCTTGGCCTCGTCTTCATCCAGCGGCACGCGCTCCGCGTGCACCAGCAGACGGTGGGTGTTAATGCCGTACGGGGTGCAGGTCACCAGCGTGAGCAGGTCACGGCCGGCCTCCGCGCGTAGGCTGTCGGTCTCATCCGGCAGCACGACCTGCGTCTCGTACACCTGGTACTTCAGGCGCTTGCCAAAGGTGGAGATGTAGATGGCGTCGCCTTCCTTGACGTCCACGAGGTCGTCGAAAAGCGTCGCGGTGGTAAGCCCGGTGTGGCCGGTGATCACCGAGTGGAACCCCTCGCCGCCCGTGGGCAGCGCGGAGCCGTACAGGTGGCCGAGGCCCTTTTGCAGTGTGTTGTCGCTGGTGCCGTGGAAGACCGGCAGGCGAACGTCGATGGACGGAATCGCTAACTGCGACATCGCGGACACACCCGCGAGGTGACGCTCGTACTCCTTGTACTCCGCGTTGTCCTCGCTGATGCGCGCCAGCCACGGATCCAGGATCGGGCCATCGGTGTGCGTGCGGTTGTACTCCACCGCCGCGTCGTGCGCGCGGTTCACCTGCTCCGGCGGCACAACCTGCAGTTTCTCTTCATACTGTTTGGCCACCTGCTCCTGCACATGGTTGTTCCACTGCGTGGAAATCACCGGGTACATCAGCACCAGCAGCCCAACGAGAATGATGAGGACCGGCAGGCCGACGCGCTGGAAAAAAGACTTCTGCGCCGGCTGTTGCCGGTGCTTCGCCTTCACTGCAGTAGTCACCTGTCGTGTCCTCTCTTTGGGGCCATCGCCTATCGACGACCTCCGGTTTCAAACTGGGGCAGGAACTTTTCGCCCTCCTGCCGGCGGGCGTGCGCGCCCCGGCTGTTTCGTCGAGGCGCCTCCCGGCCTAGCGCTTGTTAGCAGCCACTAGACCAAGGTCCGCGCTTTCGCTTATGCGGACTGGGAGTTGCGACGTGCCGCGTAGACACCGCCGCCGATGATGGCCAGACCAGCCAAGGCCATGATCAGCACACCCATGCCACCGGTGTTCGGCAGGAACGGGACGCTGTTCTTGAGGTTGTTCACCGCAACGCCGTTCGCAATCTTGTCGCCAGCAGCCTCGAAGTTTGCGGACTTCGCGTTGGTGGTGGTGAGGAAGTTCGCCGGCTGACCGCCGTTCTTCGTCTCGCGCGTCAGCTCGAGCGGGTAGACAGCATCCTTGTCGAAGGTGTATCCGGCCGGTGCGGCGGTCTCACGCAGGCAGTACTTGCCCGGGTCCTCGACCACAGCGTCGTCGGCGTAGTCAGTAACGTGGAGGCCCTCGAAGGTGAGGGTGCCGTTCTCGTCGGTTTCGCCATTGGCGATTGCGTCGCCGTCAATTGCGGTGCCTTCAGCGTTGCACTTGCCCACCTCGAACTTCGCTCCCTCGAGCGCGGTGCGCTTGCCGTCTTCCTCACCGGTCTTGAACACCTGGATGTTGCCGAAGTAGGAAACGACCTTGTCGTTCGGGGTCTCGTTCGGCGGGGTGTCGCCCGGCGGGGTGTTCGGCGGGGTCTCCGGCGGAACCTCGGAGAAGTTGCTGTCGTCGGTGGAGTGACGGAAGTACTCGCGAACAGAGTTCTCCACTTCCTGGTCGGTGTTCGCACCTTCGAGCAGGTCGGCGGTCACCGTGGCGATCACGCGGTCACCCGGCTTGAGCACGGACGGCTTCACGCCGACGAAGAAGCCAGCATTCGCGCCAGCGGCGAGGTTGCCGGCGACGGAGTTGTAGCCCTCATCCGCGCCAACAGCGAAATCGGTGCCCTTGGTCAGGTCCTTCTCGGCACCGTCGACGCTGATGACCTTAACGGTCAGGTTCTCGTAGTCCGGCTTGATCTCGGTGTTGTTGTACGCATCGCGCAGGCCGAACCAGTCGAGCTTCTTGCCCTCCTGGGCGGACGGAACGATACCGGTGAGGGTGTAGGTAACCTGATCCTCATTGAGGACGTGCTTGTCCTCGTCTTCAACAGCCTTCTCAACGCGCGCGAAGGAGTTCTTCGGGTACACATTGACGTTGGAGATCCAGCCGTCACCAGCCGGGTTGGTCATCGGCAGGAACACGATGAACGGGTCGGCCGGGACGAGAGTCTCGGTACCGTTCGACTCGTAGCCAGCCTCGGCCGGGCGTGCATTCTCCCACTCGGTCTCGGTGACGAGGTATGCGCCAGCAGGCAGGTTAGAGAAGGTTGCCTGGCCGTTGCCGTCGGTAGCGATCTCCTGAGCGGGGAACTCGCCGTCCTTGGTGATCTCCGGCTTTTCAGCGACGCCAGCCTTGTTGTACTCCTGGGTCAGCTTCGCCAGACGGTTAAACTCCGCCTGATCGCGGATGTTGCCCTCGAGCTTCTCCACCTTAAACTTCGCACCCTCAAGCGCTTCGCCGGAAACCGCACCATCTTCTTCACCGGTGCCGATACGCAGCTCGGTCGGGTTGTAGCGCTTGTTCACAACCAAGGAGAAGTTGTCACCCTCCGGGATGGTGCTGGATGCGGCAAGCTGCTCGGCAGCACGCGGCGTCGGCGCAGCGGTGTTAGTGGTCTGCGCCAGCGCGTCCTGCGCGGCGATGCCGGCGGAGCCGGCGAAGGTGAGGCCGGCGGCGATTGCAATCGCGGCGGTCTTCTTGATGGCAATTGCCATGGGAAATCCTTTCGGAAGTTCGGAGTTCGCTGGGCCCGTTTTTGGTCAGCGAGAAGAGGATTTTCAGTGGCCGGGAGGGCTTTACGCCCCCGTTGAATAGCCTCTGGGCCCAGCTTGGGCGCCACTGGTAAAAATATCGACAATCGCAAGTCTTGTAAAGTGCTTTTGCCCGCGGTTTCCCAGGTTCTCAGCAGGCTATTAGCGTTTTTCATCCAGCCGAGGCCAGTTTATTCACTTCAATCCCGTGGAAAATGTCCATGACCAGCGGTCACGCAGTTTTAATTAGTTGCCATTTATACGGCGTGTGTTTCTGGCCACTTTTCGTCACACCCCTCTTGCGGTGTTCTCAGCAAAAGGTTCATCTCCGCTGGGTTCCGACATCGAACCAGGTCAAAGTGGAAATCGTCCGGGTGCCCCCGACGGGCGCGCGGCTAGCCGGAGGTGCGTCGTAAAGCAAAGGCTCCTAGTCGGCGACCATCACATCCGCCTCGCGGCGTCGCTTCTTCCGCCGGTCCCGCCAGCGTTTCCACAGGATCAGCAGGAGCACCAGCAGGATCAGCACGAGCACCGCGATCATCCACCAGGACCACACGAAGGCATCCACGGCCGGCTCCGGGGTGTCCGGGTCCAGGGGCGCGCGCTCGGCGTGCACCAGCAGACGGTCCGTGTTCAGCCCGTACGGGGTGCAGGTGATCAGCGTGATCTTGTCTTTGCCGGGCTCGTAGGTCACGGCGTCGTAATCGTCGGGCTTGACCACCTCGCGCGAGGTCATGCGGTAGCGCAGGCGCTGCCCCATCACGTCGATGAAGATGTCGTCGCCGGGCTTGAGCATGGGCAGCTGATCGAACATCGCCGCGTTGACCATGCCAGTGTGCGCGGAAATCACCGCGTTCGTGCCGTTGCCGCCGACGGGCAGGGTGGAGCCGTACATGTGGCCGGCGCCGTCGTAAAGCACGTCCGGCCTGGTGGTGTGGTACACGGGCAGGTCCACGTTGATGCGGGGGATGCGCACGCGCGCCATCACGTGGTAGCTCTCCGGCAGGGTCAGCTGGGACATGTAGTCGTCGAAGCCCGGGTCGTCGTCGCGCGGTACACGTGCGTGCGGCCCCTTCGCCAACAAACGCTGGTTGTACTGGTGTGCCAGTTCCAGCTGCTGCGCCTTGGCGTCGTCGCTAAGCTCCTGCACCGCCCCCGCATATTCCTCGTTTTGCTGGATCTGCCGGTACTGCGCGGACAGCGTGGACGCGATCGGGTACAGCAGCAGCAGCGCCCCCAGGATCAGCACGATCCAAGAGACGGCGTTGCTGCGGCGCTTACTCCTCTTCGTTGTCATTGCGCCTACGCAAGAAGAGTCCGAGGAGGATCAGCAGCACGGCGAGCCCGGTGATGCCGATGACGCTCGCGCCGGTGGACGCGAGGTCGCCGACGCGCTCGCCTATCGACGGTGTCCCGTCCCCCTCACCTCTTTTCACCACTGTCTCAGTCACAGTGGCCGGGGAACCGTCCGCCCGCGTGGTCTCGCGGGTGACCACCTCGGTGACGGAGGCGTCGGACGGCATGGCACTGGTTGGGGTTCGGGTCTCGGTTTCGGTCTCGGTGCTTCGCTGGTCGTCGTCGGTGACGGTGGTGGTTGCCGCGGCAGCGTCGAAGCACTTTCTTCGCTCCACCACGTTGATGTGGTTGACGTGCTCGACCGTGACGGGCGCGCGGGTGGCGTCCATGCCGTCTGCAGTCAACGTGGCGGTGGTGGCGAGGTCCCCGAGCGTGGCATCACGCACCGGGCCGCTGCCCCAGGGCTTCTTATCGTTCGCCTTCGCCGGCACCCAGGTTTCCACCGTGGTGGCGGGGTCCGCCGACTTCGCGCGGGCGAGCTTAGCCAGGCCCGCGCTGGTGAGCGTGAAGGTCGCCTCGTCGTTGCCCTGCTGCTGCTCGTCGTAATCCTCGCCGCGTTTCAGCTCGGTGCTCTTGCCCGCGCCGTGGATGGTCAGGCGCGGGGCTTGGAGCTTGTTTACCGGCTGCTCCTTGCGCGCCGTGCCCGGCACCTGCTTGGAGGGTGTCGCCGCCGCTGCATCGAAGCGCAGCACCTGGTCGCCCTGCGCCACCACGCTGCGGGGGCCGCCGTTGTCCCACTGCACGGTGTGGCCCCGCGAGAACTCCAAGGTCAGCACGTACTGGTTCAGCGTGCCGTCCGTGGAGAGGTTGGGCACGGTGGAGACAAAGTCGTACTCCACATACGTCCCAGGCGCTGCGGCTTCCTTCCATTCCAGCGTGTTGCACGCCGTCAGCGGGTCCACGCTGATCCCCAGCTCCTGCGCCTTCGGTGCCACCACCTGCGCCGGCTTGTCCGGGGTCACCGCCACCACGAACGGGGCGTAGGACACGCGCGCGTCCTGCGTGTCCGGGTTGTCCGCCACCCGCACTAGGTACACGCCGGTGCTGAGGCCCGTGAAGGTGGCGGTGCCTTCCTTCGACGCTTTGGTGTCCACCTTGCGCAGGCGGTCGGGGTGGTCGCGTGTGATCGCCGGGATGTCCAGGGATTGGAGGTTGTCGGGGGTGGGCCGAAGGTCGTCGATAAGCAACAGCTCCACATCGCGGTCCCCGATGCGCGCGAACCAGTCCGCGCCGACGCTTTCGCGGAGATCGACCCGCAGGTCGGCGGCGGAAGCGGTGGGCGCGCAAGCAAGGAAGGCAGCGGCGAGCGCGGCGGCGAGCCTGGGTGCCGTGCGTGAGTGCATGGTGTCCTTCCTTGTCATAGTGAGAGCTTGTACGGATGGTGAATGGCGGATGGTGAAAATGCGCCACTTTGGGGCATCTTCACCATTTGCGATTCACCATCTGCGCGCCTTAGGCGTTGCGGCGGCTCAGCTGGTACGCAGCGCCGCCGCCGAACAGCACGAGACCCAGCGCCAGGATGTAGAGCATGGTGCGCTCACCGGTCGCAGGCAGGCGGCCCCAGATGTTGTCCTTCACGTCGTTGACCGCGACGGTGTACACGGGGCGGGTGGTGTCGGTGCCCTCCGTGGTGCGGGTGAGCAGCTGCGGGTCCGGGTTGAGCAGGTAGCCGGCCGGGGCCTTGGTCTCAACTGCGCAGTACTGCACGGTCGGGTTGAGCTGCATGCCAAAGCCGGACGCCACGGCGGCCTTCGCGGAGGCAACGTCGCCGCCCTGGGCGGTGAAGGAGGTCTCGATCTTGGTGCCGTCTGCGGTTGCGGTGCCCTTGATCGCCGTGGCGTCCTTGGCCACCTTGTAGCCGTCGCCCTCCGGTGCGCAGGGGTAGATCTCGAACTCGGCGCCGTTGCCGGTCTTTTCGTCCTCCACCGCATTGCCGTTGAGGGTCTTGGTCACCTCGACGTTGGCGTACTGCGTGGTGGTGTCGTTGGTGTCCTGGTCGCCGTCCTTGGTGGTCTCCGGCTTGGTCGAAATCGGCTCGTCGCGGTTGGGCACGTAGACGTTGGCGGTGTTGTTGATCTTGCCGTTTGCCGGGATCGCGTTGACCTTGGCCTTGAACACCACCTGGGCAGTCAGGCCCGGGTTCTCGCCGCGCAGGGTCTCCAGGCGCTGCAGGCCGGCCTCGGTGAACTCGACGGTGAGGTTCTGGCCGTCGTTGGTGATGGTGTAGTCGCCGGACTGCAGGGCAGCGTCCACCCCGTCCTTGGCGCCGATGAGGGAAACGGCAGCAGAGTCGGCGACGTAGGTCAGTTCTTTCTGCAGGTCATCGGTGATTCGGAAGCGGCTGATGGTGCGGGTGCCGTCCTGCAGCACATCGCCGGCCGGGACCGGTGCCTTGACGGTGTAGGTGATTTCGTCGCCGACGTTTGCGTTCGCGTCGTCAGCGGCCTTGGTCGGGTCCAGCTTCTGGTTCTTCGGGGAGATGGTCGGGGTGTAGGTGAGGGAACCGTCCTCCTGCGTCAGCGGCAGGGTGACCAGGAAGGGGGCGGCGACGGTGTAGTTGCCGTTGGTCTTTTCGGTGACCTTGTAGATGCCCACCTTGAGGTTGTCGAACTTGGCGATGCCGTCAGCACCGGTCTTTTTGTTCTGGGCGGTGAACGTGTCGTCCAGCGTCGCTTCATCGGCGCCTGCGTTGACGATATCGCCGGCTTCCTTCCAGCCGGCGGCGGTGTTCAGCCCGTTTTTCATCTGCACGCGCTCGATGGTGAATTCGGTGCCCGCGACATCGCCGGTGGCGTTACCCGGGTCGCCTTCCTGCTTGTGGATGGTCAGGCTCGCCGTCTTGTTCACGTCAACGGCCTGGTTGTTCTGGGCGACCGCGACAGGCGCGAGGTCCGGGGCGACGGCGAGCGGGGTGGCGGTTGCGAACGCGGCCGCGGCTGCGAGCGCGAAGGTCTTCTTTGTCAGGTTCGACATGGTTGCAGTTCCTTTTCTGGAGGGGTGTGTGTGGAGTTGGTTTTGGGAATTACATGTGCCGGTTTAGGAGAGCCCGTACACCGTCCGCTTGTAGCGGGCGAATTTTCTACATCTCAACGAGCTCACCGCCTTCCGCGCGCTCGTCGCGGCGGCTCACCCGCCAGGCGCCCCAGCCGAACAGCGCCAGGCCGAGCAGCAGGAACAGGACGAGGGTCTGCTCACCGGTTTCGGGGAGCAACATGCTTATCGACGCCGAAGGTTTCAACGCCCCCTGCGCATCGTTCGCCGTCACCGTCTGGGTCGCCCCGCCGGCGTTCGCGGTGGCGGAGACCGTCACGGCGGCGTCGCCTTCAGACGGGTAGCGCCACGTCTCGTTGGCGCCCGCCGGGATGGAAACGTTGAAGGTGCACGAGAACTCTTCGCCGGCGGCCAGCTCGGTGGTCGGGCAGATGCTTGGCGGGACGACACCGTCGTCGCCGATGCGCACGACCGACGTGCCGCGGGTGACGTCGAGGCCGGCGAGCGAGGGGTCCGTCACCGTGAAGTCCTTCAGCGGGAATTCGCCGGTGTTGGTCACGGTGTAGGTCATCCGCATGGACGCCGCGTCGTGGCGCAGCAGCGTGGTGCCGAAGGCGTCGCCGGTCAGCTGGCCGAGCGGGGTGCCGTCGATACGCTTCTGTGCTCTCAGGCCTGGGAAGGTGTTCTTCGCGGTGAGCGACCAACGGTCGCCGGAGCGGGCGAGGTCCTTCGGGTCGGAGACCGGCTGTGCGGTGAACACCACCGAGTCGGTGTCGCCTTCAAGCGGGGTGACCAATTCACCGTTGGACACCACCTGGAACACCGATGCTGCGTCCGGGTTGCCGTCGTCGAGCTCGTCCACGGCGCAGTCGCTGTCGACCGGAACGTCCGCGATGGTGTGGGTTTCGCCGGCGCGCAGCTGGAACTTTTCGCCGTGACCCGAGCACGACTGGTGGAACGTGAACGTGCCGGAGTTCGGCCCGGCGGCGGTCTTGGTGAACGCGACGTCGTAGTGGGCGCGCGGATGGTAGATGTCCGCGCCGACGGTCAGGACGGTCTCCGCGGACGGCAAGTTCGCTGCGGTGGCGAAGGTGTGCGAGTACACCTTGTCCGAGTCGCTCACCTCGTCCGCGGCGAGGTTGGACAGGGATCCGGTTGGCAACGAGGGCGAGCCGCTCCCCCACGTGGCGTACTGCGCCAGCGGGGTACGCGCACCATTTGTCACCTCGAGCTCGCCGCGTGCGGCGAGCGCCGGGCTGCCGGTGAGGTCGAGCGTGCAGTTCGCGCCCACTGGCAGGTCCACGACCTGTCCGCCCGCCGGGGCTTCAAAGGTGCGGGGCATCTCCGAGCCTGACAGGGCGGTCAGCGGGAACTGACTGGTCACCGAGGTCTTCGCGGGGTCGTCGCAACGCAGCTGCGCGGTGTAGCCCGCCTCATCCGCGCCGGCGAAGTAACCGGAATTGAACACCGCCAGGCGCACCGGGGTGGTGCGTCGCTCCACCTTGTTCACAAAGTGGAGGTCCGCCGGTGCGGTCTCGCCCGGATTGGGGGCGTAGCCGCGCACAATCTTCTGCTCCGGGGCGATGGTCAGCGCCTCCGGCACGTTTTCCGCATCCTGCTCGTTGAACGTGCACAGCGACCCGGCGGGCACCTTCGCCTCGCCGGAGACAAACGCGCCGTCGGTGAAGTCACCCTTGCGGATGCTCGCCGGGATGACGTAGCCGTCTTCCGGGCGCAGCTTCTCCGGGATGAAGGAGGTCTCGCCCACCGAGCTGGTCTGATAGCCGATCGCCTTGCACTGCAGCGTGAAGTTGAAGGTGTAGTCCTCTGGGATTTCGTCGAGGTTGCCCGCCGCGCCGGCGAGGTCCTTGCTCAGACGCACCGCGGAGGTTTCGTACTCGTAGTGGTTGTCCAGGCGGACATGGTTGTTGGCCGGGTCGTCCACGGTGAGGAATACCGGCGAGGTGGTCGTGCCGTTGTCCAGCTTCTGGTCCGGGTACGCGTTGCCGCCTTCGCGGTCCACAACCCAGTCCACAAAGGCCGGGCGCAGGAACGCCTTCAGGTCGTCCTGGCCGTCGTTCATCGCTAGGGCGAGGGAGCCGAACTTATCGCCGGTGAGTTGGCAGTCGGCGCCGACCGGGACGCCGTCGAAAAGCGCAGTGCCCTCACCCTTGATGGACTTCTGCTGCTCTTGCAGCACCGCGGTGTCGCCCGTCTCGGGGTCGCGGCACACGAGGGTGAACGCGTGGTTGTACAGCGCGTCCTGCAGGTCCTTCCCGGCATTCGCGTACTGGGTGCGGATGCTGTCGGTGGGAAGGATCGCTTCCTTGTCCAGCTGGATCTGGGTGACTCGGCGGGAGTATGTGTTGATGAACAGCAGCGTCGTGCCGCCGTCGCCGACGACGAAGTCGGCCGTGCGGCCGGCCACCGGCGCGCCGTCCACAGTCACGGACTTGTCCAACGTGATGCCCACCGCGGTGGAGGTTTCCCCTTCGGTGGCGGTGCAGCTGGAACCGACCGCAGCCTTCGTGCCGCCGGGCTCTTGGCCCTGCTGCACCGTGGTGGACAGACGCGGGCCTTCGGTGCCGTCCGGGTTGGTGCACGTCAACGTCACGGGGAACACGCGGTTGGTCTTGATGTCGCGGCGGGGCTTGGAGATCAGGTTGTCCGGGTCGTTGAACCGCACTTCCTTGGTCCCCTGCACCGGTGCCTGGATCAGGTCGTACTCGTGGTGCACATCCATGGTGGACTGCTTGCCGATGGTGAACTGCCCGTTGGCGCCCACGTCCTTGCTCCCGCCAGTGTCAGCGGCATACAGGTACTCGGAGGTGTTGCTGATCGGGTACTGCCGCCCGTCCTTCGTGGTGCGGGTCGCGCTGTCGCCGCGTTCCGCGAGCGTGCATTGCGTGCCCTGCGGCACCTGCCCGGCGGTGAACTCGGCGCTTCCGCCGGGGGCAAGGTCGAAGGTGTCGCTGAAGCCGTTGTCGCAGGTGAGCTCATAGCTTAACGACGATGGCGCCAGCGTCGCCCGACCACCAGTGCGCAAATTGACCGTCAGTCCATTGCCCGCCGGCGTGAACGTGTTGGTCACCGTGGCGGTGGTGGTGTCCTGGGAAATCGTTGGAGTGACGTTCTGCACGTCCGTGCTGAACAGGATGCCGCCCGCGACCTGCGGGGTGTCCTCCGTGAAGGTGCAGGTGTTGCCGTATGGCACGCCCATGTTGCCGCCGAGGTCGTTTGCCGCGGCGTCGTCCGCCTGGAGCGTGACGGTGCCGTTCGCCGCGACGGTTGCGCGGCCGGTGAGCTCGACGGAACGGGACTGCCCAGCCACACCGGTGGCCACGTTGCGCGTCCCGCAGCGGAACGAGAACGCGTACGTGCTGGGAAGTCTGCCGGTGACGGTGGAGTTGACCACCTTGTTCAACTGCACCTTGCCCAGCTTCGGGTCGAAGGTGTTGATCACCGTGACCAGGTTGCGGTCTGTGCCGGAGACCTGCCGGATGGTGTGGACCGCCTTGTCTTTCGCTTGCGCGTTGGTCAGCGTGGTCACTTGGTCGCTGGCGCTGGACGCGCTGACCTGCGCACCGATGAACTTGGTGTTCGCGGTTCCGCCCGGTTCGTCTTCCCACACCTTGCACGCGGCGTTGGCCGGCACGCCCTCGACAACCGCTTCACCGTCGGAGCCGGTTAGTGTGACGGTCCCCTCCTTCGCGGGGCGGCCAGCAACCTCGCACTTGTAGTGCACCGTGTAGGACAGCTTGGACACATCCGCATCGCCAGCGGCGAGACCGTTGACCTGGTTCCGGATGTGCAGGGGGAACGTGAGGTAGGCGTAGCTCGTGGTGAAGTGAAGCTCAGGCGTGACGTCCTCGTGGAGCGTGAAGTAGTACTCCGCGCCCGACGGGTTCAGCGGCGCGCCGGCGAGCTGGGCATCGCGGCCGGTGAACTCGATGGTCTTTCGCTGCTCCTCGGTGAGGTCCGTCAGCGGCGTGATCGAGCAATCCCGCTCCACCGGGATGTTGTCCAGGGTGACGGAGTTGGACGGCTTCGCCTGGGTCAGATCCAGCGTGAATTCTCGGCTGATGTTGGTCCCGGCGCACGTCAGGTTGAAGCGGTAGGTCCCGCCAACCTTGCCGTCTGTGACCGGGTCTCCGACGATCGTCTTGCTGAAGACGAGCTTGCCCGGCGTGTACGTGTAGGAGTTGTTGGCGTTTGCCGAGCCGATAGCCGTGGGAGCAGCCGCCGTGGTTGGCAGCTGGACCGTCACCGGTGCCGAAGCGGACGGCGCAGCCGTGCCGTTCCACGACAGGGTGAGTTTCGTTCCGGCAGGCGGCGCCGGGACCTTCTCCGTGATGGTGCAGGTGCTGCCCTGGGGCAGGTTGTCCACGCTGGCGGAGCGCCCCTTTTCCACAACAACGTCGTCTTCGAGCTTGACGTCGGGGTAGGCAGCTTTGAACCCTTCGGGCACGGTGCACTTGTAGTGCAGCGTGTACTTCTGCAAGCTGTTTTCCGCGAAGTTCGCGGCGTTGCCATCCACCGTCTTTGCCAGGTTGAGCTTGGCGGGTTTGAACCTGGATTCCCAAGTGACCGAGCAGTTAGGGACACGGGTTTCGGCCGCGGGGATCAGCAGCGTCGACGTGCCGGTCTGGGCGTTTTCCGTCAGCGTGTAGCCCGTAGGCACCGCCCCCTTGCGGATGTGGTAGGTTTCGCTGTTCGTTCCGCCCGAGGTGAGGGTGCACTTCCACACTGGGTCGTAGCGGACGAACGCGCGGTCCGCCGGGTTAAGCGTGGAGGTGTAGCCCAGCTGGTCCAGCGGAACGCCGTTGGAGCCGATGCGGCGAAGCGCCGTGGTGGAGCCGCCCGCCGGGGTCGACAGCGTCGTCCGGTTGGAGCCGTCCTGCAGAAACGCCGAGTAGCTGGCGGTCCGTTCCGTGGGGTCCGCCACCTTCTCAAACGCATCCTGCACCTTGGCGGAGCCGTCTTTGTCGAAGGCGATGCGGCTCAGCGCGATGCCGATAGCCACGCCCTGCGTTCCGGCACTGTTGGAACCCATGCTGACCTGCAGCGTCTTCGGGTTGTCCACGCTCACCACCCACGTGCCGTAGGTGCCGGTGGCCTGGGAGAAACAGACAAAACCGCGGTCGCGACCGTCGGACATACTGCCCCAGTTTTGTGGTTCTGGTCCAGGACCGAACTGCGAGTTTCTGCCGCCGGTGCACGCATCCTTCGCGTTCAGCGGGGTGAGACGGATCGGCTGGCCCACGGTCCCGCCGTCGACGCTGATCATTTCGCCGACACCGCCGGCACCGGTGGACTCGCCGTCCACCACCGCAAAGCGATACGACGCGAGCGGATCGACAACACCGTTTCGCTTCACCACAATGTTCGACAAAGTGAAACGGGCAAAGGGGCTACCCGACCCTTCCATCTGCAAGATGTCCTGCGACGTCGAGCTCGGATAACGCTCAAAGAAACCCGTGCCGGCTTTCGCAAATGCTGTGCCAGACCAGCTGGGGTTGGAATTCGCGGTGAACTGGGTGCTGGTGTTTCTCGTTTCAATGCCGAGGTTGAAGGTGATGGTGTAATCGCCCACCCTCTTCGTCTTTGCGCCCGGTGTGGTCAAGTCCGACACATCCAGCCAGCACATTTGGTTGGCCCATGTCTCGGCAACTCCCGTGCCTCTGCGGAACGAGCAGTCCCCGAAGTTCACGCCGTCGCTCGACGCAGTTTGCGCTTCTGCCTGCTGCACTCCCGGGGACACGACGCCCGCGACAAGCAAGATCGCGGCGAGGAACAGCGCTGCCCACACAGCCGCGGCGCCATGCTGGCGGCGGCTGGAAGCGGGGTGGCCAGTCTGAGACATGCATCCTCGGATCATTGTGAACTTTTCAATAACGCCATGGATGCTACGCGGGAAACGTGAAGATGAAAACACGGAGAAATCAGCATTTTAAAAGTTGGACACGCCGGCTCTTCACAGCCCTCTCCCAGCCCCTCGGCTGGGCAGCTCATTTCCGCACGTTAAGAGATTATGCAACTCACGTCAGAGCTCTGCCTTGAGGGGACGACCCCCTTCGCACGCGTCCCATCGCCCACGTGTTTTCCGTCACCACCCGCTGAACACCCCAAAGATTTCGAGTTCCACCTTTCGAAGATCAGCCCAATTTCCATGGTTTTCGAAATCCGCTCTTCGAAACCTTTGGGCAGCCGCCCCCCACGGATAGACAGCAAAACGCCCGGCTGACGGAATCAGCCGAGCGTCGAAAAGCGATAAGCCCCTAGTCCCCGATCTGGTCGCGGCCACGCTTCACAATCAGCGGATCCGGCTCGCCAACGACGTCGTGGTCCTTGTTCGTGTATTCGAACTTGGACAAGATGTAGCGCATCGCATTGAGGCGGGCGCGCTTCTTGTCGTTGGACTTAATGGTGATCCACGGCGACTCGTCCGTATCCGTGTAGCGGAACTGCTCTTCCTTGGCGCGGGTGTAGTCCTCCCACTTATCCAGGGACGCTAGGTCCATCGGCGAGAGCTTCCACTGGCGCACCGGGTCCACCTGACGGATAGCGAAGCGGGTGCGCTGCTCCTTCTGGGTCACGGAGAACCAGAACTTGGTCAAGGAGATGCCGGAGCCGAGGATCATGTTCTCCAGCATCGGCACCTCGCGCAGGAACTCGGCGTGCTGGGATTCGGTGCAGAAGCCCATGACGCGCTCGACGCCAGAGCGGTTGTACCAAGAGCGGTCAAAGAAGACGATCTCGCCGGCCGACGGGAAGTGCTGGATGTAGCGCTGGAAGTACCAAGAGGTGGACTCGCGCGGCGACGGTTTCTCCAGCGCCACGGTGCGCGCACCACGCGGGTTGAGGTGCTCATTAAAGCGCTTGATGGTGCCGCCCTTGCCGGCTGCGTCGCGGCCCTCGAAGAGGATGATGTGTCGCTGGCCGGTGTCCTTGGTCCAGTTCTGCCACTTCAGCAGCTCAATCTGCAGGGCGCGCTTTTCCTTCTCGTAATCGTCGCGGGACAGACGCTCGTCGTAGGGGTAGTTCTCGCGCCACGTCTGGATGGCGGTGCCGTCCGGCATGAGCAGGACCGGATCGTCCTCGTCGGTGTCGTCCACTACCCAGCCCTCGGTCTGGGCGAGGTCGATCATCGGCAGTTCGTCGTCTTTATTGTCAGCCATGTCTTCCAGTCTATTCGGCGCGGGCACGGTATGCCGGAGAAGTATCCGGATATGCAAAAAAGGCCCCGCCGCTTTGCGACGAGACCTTCGGCTATGCGCGTTACAGTTACGCGATCAGGCCGATCAGCTCAGCGATGTTGCCAGCAAGGCCACCGAGGTTCTTGAGCAGGTCGAGCAGAGCGCCCGGAACCTGGGTGACACCGTTGTCGCCGTTACCGGAGGAAAGTGCAACCCAGTTGTTCAATGCTTCCATGATGATTCTCCTTTAAAGAAAGTTTGTGTCGAGTGAGGTGAAGGCTTACTTGGAGACCTTGTCAGCGAAGTCCTTGATGGTCTTCGGGGTCTTCTGGAACAGGTCCACCAGGTTGGTGGAGAAGGTCTTGAAGGTCTTCAGCTGCTTCTGGATGGCCTTGAGATCGAAAGGCATTGATTTCCCCTTTTCGATAGGTGCCAGTGTGTGTCTGGCAAAACTTGACAGGTACTGACACCCAACGGGCGTCACAGGAGGAATTTTGCCACATCAACCAGCTACGTCAAGCGCTTTCTGAAAACTAGATTTGCGCCACACAGGAAGCTTCAAGCTGGCAGACGTTCACCGAAACGTAACCTTTTCGCGACTGAGCCGATAACCTGCTTCGACCGAAAATCGAAAGTTAACACCAATTGAATATCCCGCCGAACGTGTAACTCAACCGGTTTCACGGACGATCTGTACACGCCAAAAATTCCTCCCCTCCGTGACTTTTTACACCATTCCGGGGGTGCGCCAGAGGGGCGTCGATAGGCAAGAAAAAAGCGCGCCCCGAAGGACGCGCTTTCACACCTTAAGGCTGATTTACATCATGCCCATGGCTTCCGGGTCCATGCCCGGGTTCGCACCAGCCGGCTCCGGCTTGTCGGCCACGACAGCCTCGGTGGTGAGGAACAGCGCGGCGATGGACGCGGCGTTCTGGAGCGCAGAACGGGTCACCTTGGCCGGGTCGGCGATGCCGCTGGCCAGCATGTCCACGTACTCGCCGGTGGCGGCGTTGAGGCCCTCACCGTCCGGGAGGTTGGCAACCTTGTCGGCCACCACACCCGGCTCCAGGCCAGCGTTCAGCGCGATCTGCTTCAGCGGGGCGGACAGGGCCTCGCGGACGATCTTCACGCCGGTGGCCTCGTCGCCTTCCAGACCGAGGTCGTCGGTGAGCTCGTTGGCGGCCTGCAGCAGGGCCACGCCGCCGCCGGCGACGATGCCCTCCTCAACAGCAGCCTTCGCGTTGCGCACAGCATCCTCGATGCGCAGCTTCTGCTCCTTCAGCTCCACCTCGGTGGCGGCGCCGACCTTGATCACCGCAACGCCGCCGGCCAGCTTGGCCAGGCGCTCCTGCAGCTTCTCGCGGTCGTACTCGGAGTCGGAGTTGTCGATCTCGGCGCGGATCTGCTTCACGCGGCCGTCGATCTGCGCCTGCTCGCCAGCACCCTGGACGATGGTGGTCTCGTCCTTGGTCACGACAACCTTGCGGGCCTGGCCGAGCAGCTCGATGCCGGCGGTCTCCAGCGACAGGCCGACCTCCTCGGAGATGACCTGGCCGCCGGTGAGGATGGCAAGGTCCTGCAGCATCGCCTTACGACGGTCACCGAAGCCCGGCGCCTTCACAGCCACAGACTTGAAGGTGCCGCGGATCTTGTTCACCACGAGGGTGGACAGGGCCTCGCCCTCAACGTCCTCGGCGATGATCAGCAGCGGCTTGCCGGACTGCATGACCTGCTCCAGCACCGGCACGAGCTCCTTGACGTTGGAGATCTTGCCGGAGACCAGCAGGATGTACGGATCCTCCAGCACAGCCTCGCCGCGCTCCATGTCGGTGGCGAAGTATGCGGAGATGAAGCCCTTGTCAAAGCGCATGCCCTCGGTGACCTCGAGGTCCACGCCGAAGGTGTTGGACTCCTCAACCGTGATCACGGATTCCTTGTTCACGGCACCGTTGCCCACGGCGTACATCGCCTCGGCAATCTTCTTGCCGATCTCCGGGTCGGACGCGGAGATACCGGCGGTGGAAGCGATCTCCTCCTGGGTCTCAACTTCCTTGGCCTGGTCCAGCAGGTACTTCGACACCTTGTCGGTGGCGGCCTGGATGCCGCGCTTGATGCCCATCGGGTTGGAGCCAGCCGCAACGTTGCGCAGGCCCTCGCGCACGAGCGCCTGAGCGAGCACGGTAGCGGTGGTGGTGCCGTCGCCAGCGACGTCGTCAGTCTTCTTCGCAACTTCCTTGACCAGCTCGGCGCCGATCTTCTCGTACGGGTCCTCGAGGTCGATCTCCTTGGCGATGGTCACGCCGTCGTTGGTGATCGTCGGGGCACCCCAAGACTTCTCCAGCACCACGTTGCGGCCCTTCGGGCCCAGCGTGACCTTCACGGCGTCAGCCAGGGTGTTCAGGCCGTTTTCGAGGCTGCGGCGCGCTTCCTCGTCGAATGCAATCATCTTTGCCATGCGAGTGTGTCACTCCTTATATATAGGCGTTCATGGACGATCACTCAGGTCGTCGGTGCAAGCAGGCGCCCGCGACGGCACGGCTGACGAGTGGTCTCAGCCTCACCCGCTCTGTTCGATTTATCTGGCACTCGGTTTGCGTGAGTGCCAGCCATATTTTTAGCACTCGACGGGGGTGAGTGCAAGGAACGCAAGGGCGCGTGGTTGTGCCGGGGCGAGGATGCTTACCGGTTCGAGGATGCTTACCGGTTCCAGGATGCTTACTGCAGGATGCTTACTTCTCGAGTAGCGCGGGCTGGCACGCCGAGGGTTACTCGAACAATAAGCATCCTGGGGTAAGCATCTAGCCGGGTAAGCATCCTGCAGCCGAAGTCCGGCCAAACACCGCCCCCCCCAACACCGCCCCCAATACCGCCAAACCGGCCCCGCCAACGCTGCTAGCGTGGTGCCATGACTACGCAGAACTACACACCCCAACGCGACCGCATCTTCAACGACCTGTCCAAGCTCGTCTCTTTCAACTCGGTGCACTCCACGCCTGAGCTGGCGGACCAGCACGAGGACGCTTGCGCCTGGACGGTCAAGGCCCTGGAGGATCTGGGGCTGGACGTGACTCGCTACCCCACTGTGGATGACGCGGACACGATCGTCGCAAAGCGTGAGCCCAAAAACGGCGCGCCGACGGTGCTGTTGTACTCCCACTACGATGTCGTCCCCGCGAACAACCCGGACGCCTGGACGAACAGCCCGTTCGAGCTGACCGAGCGAAACGGACGCTGGTACGGCCGCGGCGCCGCAGACTGCAAGGGCAACCTGGCCATGCACCTGGAGGCGCTGCGCCTGCTGGAGGAAAACGGCGGCACTGACCTAGGCCTGAAGGTTGTGGTCGAGGGCTCCGAGGAGCTCGGCGGCAAGGACGGCCTGGGCAAGCTCATCGTGGAAAAGCCGGAGGTCTTCGAGGCGGACGCGATCCTCATCGCCGACTCCGGCAACGTGGCAGTGGGCGTGCCCACGCTGACCACCTCGCTGCGCGGCGGCGCGCAGGTGAAGGTCACGGTGGAGACGCTGGCGAACCAGGTCCACTCCGGCAGCTACGGCGGCGGCGCCCCGGACGCCGCGCACGCGCTCGTGGTCATTGCGAACTCGCTTTTCGACGAACACGGCCGCACCACGATCGACGGCGTGGACACCACCACGAAGTGGGACGGCGACGCATACGACCGCGAGTCCTTCCGCAAGGACGCCACCGTGCTCGAGGGCGTGCAGCTGCTCGGCACCGCGGACGATGAGCCGGCCGACCTGGTGTGGGCCCGCCCGGCAGTGACCATGATCGGGTTCACCTCCACCCCGGTTGCTGAGGCGATGAACGCGGTGAACGCCCGCGCGGAGGCCCAGTTCAACCTGCGCGTGCCGGCCGGCCAGAGCGCCGCCGAGATCGCGCAGAAGATGGAGGAGCACATCAAGTCCCACACCCCGTGGGGTGCCAAGGTCGAGGTTGAGGTCAGCGGCGTCAACGAGCCCTTTGCGACGGATCCGTCGGCAGGTGCTGTGGCCGCACTCGGTGAGTGCCTCAAGGAGGCCTACGGCGCAGACAAGCTGTCTGTGGTCGGCTCCGGCGGCTCGATCCCGCTGACCATCACGCTGCAGAACACCTTCCCGGATGCGGAGATCGCGCTCTACGGCGTGGAGGAGCCGATGTGCGGCATCCACGGCGTGGACGAATCCGTGGATCCGACGGAGATCGAGCGCATCGCGGTGGCGGAGGCCGCTTTCTTGCAGCGTTTCGGCAAGTAGCACTAAAAATCGCTACAGTTAATTGCCAACGGCCGCGCCACCGGTGTTGACGCGTAGATACCCAGTTACGGCTGGAGTGAGTATTTTCTGTGTGAACTCAATGAGCTCCCCCGCTTAAGGCGCGGTGTGCCCTGCACGCACACGACCAGAGGAGGGCTGCGCACCTCGTGCTGATATTGCTCATCGCGCTCACCGCCGCCACGCTGGCCGCCCCTGTGCTCATCCGCACGGTGGGCCGCGCCGCGTTCGGGCTTCTTGCGCTCGTACCGTTGGGCGGGTTCATCTGGGTGGCGCGCCTATTCGCTACCGGTATGTTCCGCGACGGCGGCGAGGTCAAAGCGGTATTCACGTGGATGCCGTCGACGAACCTCAACCTCGAGTTCCGCCTGGACGCCCTCGCTGGCCTGTTCAGCCTGATCATCCTGGGCGTCGGCGCGTTGGTGCTGTTGTATTGCTGGGGCTACTTCGACTCCAACCCGCGGCGCCTGGCCAAGTTCGGCTTCGAGCTGACGTTCTTCGCCACGGTCATGTACGGCCTGGTCATCGCCGACAACTTCCTGCTCATGTACGTGTTCTGGGAGTTGACGTCGGTGCTGTCGTACATGCTTGTCTCCTACTACGGCGAGCGCGCATCTTCTCGACGGGCCGCCATGCAGGCGCTGATGGTGACCACCCTCGGCGGGCTGGCCATGCTGGTGGGCATCAACCTGCTCGGCTTCAAGGCGCAGATCTGGAAGCTGTCGGACATCCCCCAAATCACCGACATCGAAAACACCCCGGCGATCTCCACCGCCATCGTGCTGATCATGCTGGGCGCGCTGACCAAGTCCGCCCAGTCGCCCTGGCACTTCTGGCTGCCCGGCGCGATGGCCGCGCCCACCCCGGTGTCCGCCTACCTGCACTCCGCGGCGATGGTGAAGGCCGGTATCTACCTGGTGGCGCGTCTGGCGCCGGACCTGTCAGCGGTGAACACCTGGCACCTGGTGGTGCTGTCCACCGGCGGGTTCACCATGCTGCTAGGCGGCTGGATGGCGCTGAAGCAGCGGGACCTGAAGCTGATCTTGGCGTACGGCACAGTCAGCCAGCTGGGCTTTATCACCACCGTCATTGGCGTGGGCTCGCGCGAGGCCACCATGGCCGGGTTGGCCATCACGTTCGCGCACTCGCTGTTCAAGGCCACGCTGTTCATGATCGTCGGCGCGATCGACCACACCACCGGCACCCGCGACATCCACGAGCTGTCCGGGCTGGGCCGAAAGCAGCCGCTTTTGGCCACGCTGGCGATCATCTCCGCGGCCTCCATGGCGGGTATCCCGCCGCTGTTCGGATTCGTGGCCAAGGAAACTGCGCTGGATGCCATCCTGCACGAGGAGCTGCTCACCGGCATGCCGGGCAATATCACCCTGGTGGCGTTGGTGGCCGGCTCGATCCTCACCATGGCCTACTCGCTGTACTTCGTTTACGGCGCGTTTGCCACCAAGGGCCAGCCGTGGGCAGACGGCCTGTCCCCGGCAGTGCGCGACATGCACTCCCCCGGCCCGAAGCTGTGGCTTTCCCCTGCTGTGCTCACCGCCTGCACGGTGGGCTTCGGTGTGGTGCCGGCCGGGTTGTCGTCGCCGATCAACGAGTACCTCAACGTGCGCTTCCCGGATGTTGAAGGCTCGGAGCTTGCGCTGTGGCACGGGTTCACGGTGCCGCTGGCGCTGTCCGGCGTGATCATTTTCGCCGGCGCCATCATGTTCTGGCAACGCTCCGTGGTGGCCAAGGCGCAGTTCGAGCGTCCCGCGCTTGGCGACGCCAACGCGGTCTGGGACATCATCATGGACACGCTGCGCCGCTGGTCGCTGAAGCTGACCGCGTCCACGCAGCGCGGCTCGCTGACCATCAACCTGGCCGTCATCTTCACCTTCCTGGCCGTGGTGCCGCTGGCCGCGCTGATCCTGGGGGACTCCAACAACATCCGCATGCAGGTGTGGGACAACGTCTGGCAGGGCCTGGCCGTCACCGTCATGGCAGGGTTGGCACTGTTCGCCGCCGTGCAGCGCAACCGCCTCTCCGGAGTGATCATGGTGGGTCTGACCGGCTACTTCATGGCGCTGATCTTCGTCCTGCACGGCGCGCCAGACCTCGCGCTGACGCAGGCACTGGTGGAAACCATCGTGATGGTGGTGTTCATGCTCGTGCTGCGAAAGATGCCCACGGACACCGAGCAGCGCAACGAGGACAACCGCCTGCGTGCCTGGCTGTCCATCGGCGTCGGCGTGTCTGTGGTCACGGTGGCGATGACGGCCATGTCCGCGCGGATCGCGGACCCGATCTCCAAGTACATGCCGGAGTTGGCCTACGAGATCGGGCACGGCCGCAACACTGTCAACGTGCTGCTGGTGGACCTGCGCGCTGTTGACACCTACGGCGAGACGCTGGTGCTGGTTGTCGCTGCCACAGGTATTGCCAGCCTGATCTTCGGCACCTTCCGCTTCGACCCCGAGTCGCGCCGGCCCACTCTGTCCACCACCAAGCCGCGCTGGCTCGCATCCGGCGTGGAGACGGAGACCGCGCAGAACCGCTCCATCTTGGTGGACGTGGTCACGCGTCTGCTCTTCCCGTCGATGATGCTGCTGTCCGCCTACTTCTTCTTCTCCGGCCACAACGCCCCGGGCGGCGGCTTCGCCGGCGGCCTCGTCGCGGCACTTGCGCTGACGTTGCGGTACTTGGCCGGAGGACGTCGAGAGGCAGAAGAAACGCTCCCGGTGCACCCGGGCAAGGTGCTGGGCATCGGCATCATGTTCACCACCGCGGCCGCGGTCGCCCCGATGTTCTTCGGGATGCCGCCGCTGACCTCCTCGTACGCCGAGTTCGACGTGCCGCTCATCGGCGATGTCACGGTGCCGTCGGCGCTGATCTTCGACGCGGGCGTCTACGTCATCGTCGTCGGGCTGATCATGCACGTGCTGGCCTCCATGGGCGCCTACCTGGACCGCGAAGAGGACACCAGAAAGCAACGCGCCCGCGACCGCGCGCGCGAGCTGCAGGCCAAGAACGAACGGCGGCGCAGGCTCATGGCCAGGGACCGCAAGGCGCGTTACGACGAGCGCAGTGCGGTGATGGCCAGCGGGTCGTCGATAAGCAAACGCAGAAAGAGAGGCGAGTAAATGGAAGCGAACCTGTTCCTTCTCATCGGCTCCGGCGTGCTGATCGCGTGCGGCGTGTACCTGATGCTGGACAAATCCATGACCCGCATGATCATGGGTGTCACCCTGATCGGCAACGGCGCCAACCTGCTGCTTCTGCAGTCCGGCGGGCCCGCCGGAAGCCCACCGATCATCGGGCGCGACTCCAAAGTGGCCGCCGACAGCGCGGACCCGCTGGCGCAGGCGATGATCCTGACCGCCATCGTGATCTCCATGGCCATGGTCGGGTTCATGCTCGCGCTGGCGTACCGCCAATACCGCTACCGCACCGACGACATCGTCGAGCGAGACGAGGAGGATCGCGCAATCGCCGCGCGGCCGAAGTCCGCCTCCCCGGACCGCGACAAATCCGACGACGCGCAAACCGGCAAGGCCAGCCCCTCCGGCGACGCCTTCGGCCCCAAGCCGTTCGAGGACCCGGTGAAGGAAGTCAAGGGAGGCCACGATGCGAGCTAGCTTCATGGCCTTCGCCGACTGGGTGCTGCCCGCCATGCCGTACCTGACGGTGATGCCGATCATCCTGCCCGCGTTCGCCGCCGGGCTCATCGCACTGTTCCGCGGCGTGAACCTGCAGCGCTTCATCGCCCTGGGCACCCTGGCGGCGCTGACAGTGATCGCCGCGGTGATGATCATCGTCGCCGACACTCACGGCATCCAGACTGTGCAGATGGGCGGCTGGGAAGCACCGGTGGGCATCACCATGGTGGCGGACCGGCTGAGCTCGATCATGCTGTTCGTCTCATCCATCGTGCTGTTCGCGGTGATGTGGTACGGCATCTCGCAGGGGCTTCGCGACGGCGACGACGACGATCCCGTCGCCGTCTTCCTGCCCACCTACATGCTGTTGAGCATGGGCGTGAACCTGTCCTTCCTCGCCGGCGACCTGTTCAACCTCTACGTCGGCTTCGAAGTGTTCCTGGTGGCCTCCTACGTGCTGCTCACCCTGGGTGCGTCCCCGCAGCGCGTGCGCGCCGGCATCGGCTACGTCATGGTTTCTATGGCGTCCTCGATGGTTTTCTTGTTCGCGCTCGCGCTGGTGTACGCCTCGGTGGGCACCGTGAACATGGCGCAGGCCGGTATCCGCATGGAGGAGCTGCCGTCCGGCACCCGCGCCGCCATCTTCGCCACCTTCATCGTGGCTTTTGGCATCAAGGCCGCGATCTTCCCGCTCGACGCCTGGCTGCCGGACTCCTACCCCACCGCCGCCTCCATCGTCACCGCCGTGTTCGCGGGCCTTCTGACCAAAGTGGGCGTGTACGCCATCATCCGCGTGCGCTCCACGGTATTCACCGACGGCGCCCTGGATTCCACGCTGATGGTCATCGCGCTGCTCACCATGATTGTGGGCGTGATGGGCGCGATTGCCCAGAACGACATCAAGCGATTGATGTCCTTTACCCTGGTCAGCCACATCGGCTACATGATCTTCGGCATCGCCCTCGGCTCCGTCGCAGGTCTGTCCGGCGCCATCTTCTACGCGGTGCACCACATTCTGGTGCAGACCTCCTTGTTCCTGGTGGTGGGCCTGGTGGAACGCCAGGCGGGTTCCGCGCAGCTGCGCCGTTTGGGCTCGCTGCTCTACACCGCGCCCGTGATTGCGCTGTTGTACCTCATCCCCGCACTCAACCTGGGCGGCATCCCGCCGTTTTCCGGCTTCCTGGGCAAGGTCATGCTCATCCAGGCCGGCGCGGAGGACGGCTCCTGGCTGGCGTGGGTGCTCATCGGCGGCGCGGTGGTCACCTCGCTGTTGACCCTGTACGCCATGATGACCGTCTGGTCCAAGGGCTTCCTGCGCGACCGCGCGGACGCACCCGAAGGCGACGTCGTTCTGGCGCGCCCGGCAAACCTTGCCGCGCGCGAAGAAACGGTCGCTTCGGGCGACCGCGACGACGTCGGCCGCGTCCCCGCCGGCATGTTTTTGTCGACCGCGTTTTTGGTGCTTGCGTCGACAGGCATCACGTTTTTGGCCGGCCCGATCTCCAACATCACGGACCGCGCTGCCCAATCCGCCCAGGACCTGTCCATCTACCGAAGCGCCGTGCTTATCGACGACCCTTCGGCCCCCACCCGCGACCTTGACGCCTTCCTCGAACAGACCGGCGCCGGCGGCGGTCGGGACTCCCTGGAGCACCGGGACTCCTCCCGCCCCGCCGGGCCCACCAGCACCGGCGTGACCACCGAAATGGTGCCCGAGCCCGCGGACGCCGAGTCCAACAAGGAGCCGAATGAGGTGAGCCGCTGATGTTTACCGGTATCGCCCACCGCTTCCGCCCGCTGACCGTCGTCTGGCTGACCTTCATGTGGATCCTGCTGATGGGCCAGCTCAGCTGGGGCAACCTCATCGCGGGGCTGGGCCTAGGACTGCTCATCGTGCTAGCGCTGCCCCTGCCACCCGTTCCCCGCAGCGGCAACCGGGTGGACTGGCTGAAGCTCGTCGCCTTCATGGTGGAGTGGTTCTTCGACCTGCTGGTGGCCTCCGCGAAGGTGGCGTGGTTGTCCCTGCGCCGCGCGCCGCAGCCTCGAAACGCCGTGCTGCGGGTGCCTATGCGCCTGAGCAACGAACTGGTGCTGTACCTAGCCACCTGCGCCTACAACCTGCAGCCAGGCGGCACCGTCACCGATCTCGACCTAGCCAACCGCGAATGGACCATCCACGTCCTCGACGCCGACAACGACGCCGCCATCGAACGCGAAATCGCCAACGTGCAGAAACTGGAGCGCCAAATGATCGCCATCTTCGAAGGAGGCCGCTGACATGCACAGCACCGCCTACACCGTCTGCCTCACCGTGGCCGCCGTGTTCCTGGTGGCCGGGTTTTTCATCTTTGCCTGGCGCGCCATCGTCGGGCCCGACTCCATGGACCGCATGCTGGCCAACGACGGCATCACCGCCTCCCTCCAGTGCGCCCTGGCCCTCTACATCTGCTGGACGCTGGACACCACGGTGGTCAACGTGATGATCGTCATCGCCCTGCTCGGCTTCATCGCCACCCTGTCCGTGGCACGCTTCCGCAAGAGGGACGGTTCCCTATGATTGCCGACATCATCTCACTGCTGTTCATCCTCCCCGGCGCGTTCATGGTCTTCTCCGCCGCCGTGGGCACCGCCCGGTTCAACTCCACCCTGGCGCGCGTGCACGCGATCACCAAACCCCAGACCACCGGCCTGGTGCTCATGATCACCGGCACCATCATCCGCGTGGTCACCGCCGAAGACTTCAGCGTGCACGAACGCGGCGACATCGGCATGATGGTCCTACTCGTGCTGTTCGCGCTGATGACCAGCCCCGTCACCGCGCAGCGTCTCGGCCGTATCGCGCGACGCGAAGGCCTGTACGGCGACGAAGAGCAGCTCACCCGCAACGACCGCCCCGCCAGCTACCACCCGCGGCGCATCAACCCTAAAGGCTGAGCTCCCACATCTCCGCGCAGGTCGCGTCCACAACGTCCTTCCAATCGCCGGTGCGCTGGTAGATCGCGCGCTGGCGCTCGTAGCCGGCGCCACGCTCGATGATCTCGCGGACCAAGTTCAGCTCGTCGACGCAGCCCAGGTCGGCGGCGACGGGCGTGAGCTCGTCGATAAGCAACTGCAACTCGGTCTTGATCCAATCCTCGTCGGTGTCGCGCGAGGTAATGACCAGCGCGTCCATGCCGTATCGGGCGCCGCGCCACTTGTTCTCCGCGACGTGCCACTGCTGCAAGCTCGGCAACTTTTCGCCGCGCTCGAGCATGCGGTCGTAGTGGACGACCAGGCAATGCGTCAGCGCCACGACGGCCGCGAGCTCGCGCAGGTTGCTCGTCGCATCCGAAATGCGCACCTCGACGGTGCCCCACTTCGCGGCCGGGCGAACGTCGAAATGCATCGAGCCCGTGTGGTTGATCACGCCCGACGTCTGCTGGTCGCGCATGAAACCGACCCACTCGTCCCAGCTCTGGAACTGATACGGCATCCCCGCGGTGGGCAGCTGCTGGTACAGCATCGTGCGGTTCGACGCGTAGGACGTGTCGATGCCGTCCCACCCCGGGCTCGACGCGCTGATGGCCAGCAGGTGCGGGTACTTCGTCATCACCGCGTTAATAATCGGCCACACCTTGTCCTCGTGGCTGATGCCCACGTGGCAGTGGATCCCCCACAGCAGCATGTGCTGGCCCCAGTACTGCGTGCGGTTAACGATCTCCTCGTACGTGTGCTTCGGACTCAGCGGATTCGTGCGGAAATCCGAAAACGGGTGACCGCCGGACGCCCAGAGTTTGAGGCCCATCTCGTCGGCGACCTCCTTGACGGCGTTGAGGTCGCGTTGGAGCGCCTGCACCGCCTCTTTGGTGTTCGCGCAGATCGGAGTGACCAACTCGATGGTGTTCTGCAGGAACTCCGGCTCGAGGTGGATGTCCGGGTAGCGGGCCTGCACCTCGTCGATGACTTCGGCGGCGCGGGGCACCAAGTCGCGGGTGACCGGGTCGACGAGGCAAATCTCCCACTCGACGCCAAGGGTGGGGCCGTCAGACCTGGCAAAGTCGCGGAATGGATCCATAGTGGACGAGCCTATCCGCTGCCGCGCTCTGGGCAGGTGCCGGAGGCGGGTTTATATGCGCGAGGCGGTTGGGCGTTGGGGCTACGCGCCACCAACGCCCCCGCCAACGCCACCCCAACCCGCCAATGCGCCGAAACCGGCTACCTAGAACCGGCTGCCAGCTTAATTTTCGCTTGGTAGCCGGTTCTAGGTAGCCGGTTTTTGGGAGGGAGCGCTCCGGGCACGCGGGAACTAGCCCGCCAGAACCACCGCCACGGCGGAGCTGTTGTTCGCGGCCTGCTCCGGGATGCTCGTCGCGCCCTCCGGCAGGTCACCCTTCGCGCGGGCGGCACCACCGACGCGGCGGGCGATGTCAGCTGCCACCTGCTCGGCGCCCGGGACGGCCGGGTCGAAGAAGACGTAGGTCTCCGGGAAGACGCCGTAGACCTGCTCCGGCATGTTCATCACCGCGGCGTCGGCGGAGTTGTTAGCCACGTTGTACTGGCCCTTCAGCTGGTCGGCGGTGCGGCTGGCCAGCTCTGGGGTGCCGGAGTTGTTGTAGACGTAGACCTGGGCCGAAGCGTTGTCGAGGCCCGCGCCCGCCGGAGCCGGAGCAGGTGCGGGCTGGCCGTTCTCGCCCTGGCCCTCGGCGCCTTCCGGACGATGCGCGTTCGGGTCCTGGGCGTTCGGGTCCTGGGCGTTGGGGTCATCTGCGCGGTCGCCCTCCTGGCCCGGCTGGCCCTCAGCGCCAGTTGCTGCGCCATCCTGATCAGCACTTTGACCAGCACCCGGCGTTGCGCCGCCCTGGCCAGCGCCGTCGCCGGCAGGCGCGGCCGGGGAGGTGCCCACCACGGTGGACGAGGTCGTCGCGGCGCCTTCGCCGTCGCCGCCCTTGTCGTCCTGCGTCATCTTCCAAATCCCCCACAGCGCCAGCAGCGCCGCAACGGCGATCAGGATCATCGCCAGGCCGCGCTTCGGCA
This sequence comes from Corynebacterium sp. HMSC034A01, assembly GCF_001838175.1. Taxonomy (NCBI): domain Bacteria; kingdom Bacillati; phylum Actinomycetota; class Actinomycetes; order Mycobacteriales; family Corynebacteriaceae; genus Corynebacterium; species Corynebacterium sp. HMSC034A01. Next base: position 134,191 of record NZ_KV835948.1, read on the forward strand.
GGCCGCCTTCCGCGGCGCCGCCTGCGGCAGCTGCCTTACGACGATCCTCCGGTTCGCCCTCGTAAGGCTCCTCATAGATGGCGTCGTCGGCGTTGCGGGTGTCGTCTGCGTAACCTGCGCCGTAATCGACGTCCTCGATGTACTCGGAGTCGTCGTCGCGGCGGTGCGCGCCACGGTACTCGGTGCCGGAACCAGCCACACCAGCGCCAGCGGCGGAGTAATCGTCGACGATTTCGGCCTCGATCGGCTCGGCGTCGTAGTCGTACGCGCCGTCAAACGAGTCGGTGTTGCCTGTGTAGCGCGTGGAGCCGGAACCCGGCTCGAACTCGGAGCCGGAGTCGGGACGGTTGTTGCCAAAGTTGTCGTTAGTCACATCGGCAACTCTAACCACACCGCCCCGGAAAGCAGGCACAACACACCGTAAAGCTGAACTAGAGGTTGGGGGACCTTTGGCCGTCGCGAAGCCTTTGCAAGCGCCGGACCAGCTGGGGCTCGGCCGCGAGCGCATCGGGCGAGTCCAGCAAGCGATTCAGATGCTGGTAGTAGCGGATGGGCTGCATGCCCAGCTCAGAGCGCACCGCGTCCTCGCGCGCGCCGATCGACCTGGGGGCGCGCGCGGCGAAGCGGAGCACGGAAAGGTCGGTCTCTGTAAGCATGCCTAATATATTGGCATGACCATCCGACCCATCGTTATCCACGGCGATCCGGTGCTGCACGAACCGACCAAAGAAGTCACGCAGCCCGTGGAGGAGCTGCAAGAGCTCATCGCCGACATGCACGAAACCATGGACGCAGCCCACGGCGTGGGCCTGGCCGCCAACCAGATCGGCGTGCCGCTGCGCATCTTCGTCTACCACTGCCCGGACGGCGACCAGATGCGCCGCGGCACCGTGATCAACCCGGTGCTGGAGACCTCCGAGATCCCCAAAACCATGCCCGCCGACACCGGCGAGGACGACGAAGGCTGCCTGTCCGTGCCCGGCTACGGCTGGCCCACCGGCCGCGCGGAATGGGCGAAGGTGACCGGCCTGGACGAGAACGGCAACGAGATCGAGGTCGAGGGCACCGGCTTTTTCGCCCGCTGCCTGCAGCACGAGACGGGCCACCTGGACGGCTTTTTGTACACCGACGTGCTCACCGGCCGCTACAAGAAGGAGGCCAAGCGCGTGATCCGCGACAACGGCTGGAAGGAAGCCGGCCACACTTGGCTTCCGGGCACGGACGAAGATCCGTTCGGCCACGACGATTAACACGCTAAGATGTTCGCCATGCGTATCCCCGCCGTTATCGCCGCCGCGTCGCTCACCCTCACCCCCGCGACGCCCGTGGAGCCAGTTGAGCAGTTGCTTGACGACGTCTCCGTCACCCACACCTCCTCCATCACCGCAATCAACAGCGCGGAGACGGACGACGAGGTCCGAGACGTGCTCATCGCGTGGCGCAAGGAGCTCATCGCAGCCTCCGACGAGCTTGCGGAGCTGCGCGAGGAAGCGGCAGAAGACGGCCTGACCGAGGAGGAAAAGGCCACCTTCGACGAGGCGTCCGCGGCGCTCAAGCGCGAGCGCGCCGGCGTGCGCCAGCTGCGCGCGGAGCTTCTGCCTGACGACGAACCCGTGGTCGTGCCCGCCCCCATCGAAGGTCTCGGCGGGCTCCTCGGCACCACCGCGTTTGACGCGTTCGAGCGCTCCGAGGCCGGCGACGCCCCGATCGTGTACGGCATCCCCGGCGCGGAACGCACACGCGATGCGGAGTCCGCCGATGAGGATGTTGCGGACGCCGAGCCGACCGTTCCGGTTACAACCAAGCCGACCGTAGTGGAGGAGCCGACCACGTCGACCACCGCCCCAACCAGCACGGCGACCAGCACGGCGACCAGCACTTCCGCCGCGTTCGGACCCGAGGTGACCCACCGCGTAGAGCGCCTCCAGGACACCGACAACGACGACGAGACCACCACCGAAACCACCTCTTCGGAGACCACGACGGACTCCACGACGACGGAGACCTCGTCCACCACCACGGGCACGGCAACCGAATCCGCCACGTCCACCACCACGGCGGCAGAGACGACCACCGGGGCCTCCACCGCGTCGTCGAGCAGCTCTGCACGTTCGGTGATGGAAAACCGCACCACGTCGGCGACCTCTAGCTCGACCACCTCTAGCTCGACCACCTCCTCCTCGACCACCACGTCCAAGACCTCCTCGACCACCACGACCGAGGACGACGACGAGCGCGACGACGACCTCGCCGACACCGGCACCCCGATGCGCGCCCTGATCGCCATCGGCATGCTCTCGCTGATGATCGGCGCGGCCCTGGTGCTCACCGGCGCGATCCGCCCGCGCGGGGCCCGCAAGTAAACGTGTCCCGGATTTTCCGCTCCGACGAGGTGGCGGTGGGCGACCGCGTCGTGGTGCGCCAGCGCCGCGGCGAGCACGCCAGCGACATCATCGGGCACGTGCTCAGCCTCGAGCCGCTGGTAATCCGCCCGCAGGAGGTCGGCGGCTTCCCTTCCTCCAAGGAGGCGATCGAGGTCACGGACCTGCACATCATCAAGAAGCTCTCCCCGCGCACGGTACGCAACTCGGAGATCCGCGGGCTGGAAAAACGCCTCGCAGACCGCCTCGACGTGCGCGAATCCGCCTGGGCCGGCGGCTGGCTCATGCGCGTCGGCGACACCGATGAGGCCAGCTCCGCGGTCCCGCTCGGCCCCTCGGCGGGCTTCGAGCCGTTGCCTCTCGACGCCATCCGGTCCTTCTACGACCAGCGGGGACTGCCGGTGCGACTGCTCATCCCCGAGCGGATCGGCAAACCGGCGTTGAAGGTGCTCGATAGCGCGTGGGAGCTCCAGGACGAGCAAATTGTCTGGGTTGCGGGGGAGTCCTTTGGTGTGGCGTCGATAGGCAATGTGCCCGAAGGGGCGCTGGAACACCACCGTAGGCGGCTGGCGCTAGGCTAGGCCGCATGCGAATCGCCACATGGAACGTCAACTCGGTGCGCACCCGCGCCGAGCGGATCGCCGCCTTCCTCGAAAGCGAGGACGTGGACGTGCTGGCGATGCAGGAAACCAAAACCGCCGACGACAAATTCCCCTACGCCACCTTCGAAGCCGCAGGCTACGAGGTCGCGCACGTGGGGGTCAACCAGTGGAACGGCGTAGCCATCGCCTCGCGCGTGGGACTGGACAACGTCCGCGACAGCTTCACCCGCCAACCCGCGTTTGCTAAAAAGGGCGACCCGTCCGTGGAGGCGCGCGCCGTGGGTGCGGTGTGCGGCGGGGTGGACGTGTGGAGCCTGTACGTGCCCAACGGCCGCGACATCGGCGACCCGCACTACGACTACAAACTGCAGTTCCTCTGGTCCCTGGCCGACCAGGTCGACCCCGGGGAGCTGCAGCTGTACATGGGCGACTTCAACGTCGCGCCCCGCGATACGGACGTGTGGGACGTGTCCTGGTTCGAAGGCAAAACGCACGTGACCGAGCCGGAGCGCGCCGCGTTCCAAATGCTGCTGGAGGCCGGACTGTACGAGGTCACGCACGAGCAGCAGTACACGTTCTGGGACTACAAGGCCATGCGCTTTCAGAAGAACGAGGGCATGCTCATCGACTTCCAGCTGGCCACCAAGCCCATGTTCGAGCGGGTCCAGCGCGCGTTCGTGGACGTGGAGGAGCGCAAAGGCAAGGGCGCGTCCGACCACGCGCCCGTGATCGTGGACTACGACACCCGCGGCCTGACCTACGACGAGGTGCGATGAGCCTGGATTTGTCCTGGTGGCAGTTCGCGGCCATGGTCGTGGACTACGCCATCAAGTTCGTGATGATCGGCGTGGTGCCCGGCGGGCGCAAGCCGTCCTCGGCCAACGCGTGGCTGCTGCTGATCCTGCTTTTGCCGGTGGTGGGCCTGCCGCTGTACCTGCTGTTCGGCTCCACGTTCGTCTCGCGCCGCCGCCACCGCATCCAAGTTGAAGCGCGGCGCGCGCTGGACGGGGCGTGGGCGGGCCCCGACGACACGAGCGCGCACCTGCCGCCCGAAACCGCCTCGCTGATCCACCTCAACCGCGAACTCACCGGCTACCCCGCCGTCCGCGGCGAGGTCCGCGCGCTGTGGGCGGACTACCGCAAGACCATGCTGCGCATTGCCAAGCTTATCGACGAAGCATCCGCCTCCATCTCCATCGAAATCTATGCCGTCGCCTGGGACGACACCACGGACGTGGTGTTCCGGGCGCTGGAGCGCGCCGTGGCGCGGGGCGTGCACGTGCGTCTGCTTTTCGACCACATCGGCTCCGCCAAATACCCCGGCTTTAGGAAACTGAAGCGGCGGCTGACCGACATCGGCGTGGACTGGCACATGATGCTGCCCCTGGCTCCCCTGCGCGGGCGCTGGCGCCGCCCCGACCTGCGCAACCACCGCAAGGTCGTGGTCATCGACTCGGAGGTGGCGTTCGTCGGCTCGTTCAACCTCATCGACCGCGGCTACCTCATGCCGGGCCACGTCCGCGCCGGCCGCCAGTGGGTCGACGCCTTCGTCGAGCTAGAGGGGCCGATCGTCGAGTCCGTCGAGTCCATGTTCGCCGTGGACTGGTACACCGAATCCGGCGAGACACTCGACATTGTGGCTGGAGCTAGGAATGAGGGGGTGGCGGAGCCGTCGACAGGCGATGTGCTCCAGCTTGTCCCCTCCGGGCCCGGCTACCTCACCGAGCCGAACCTGCGCATGTTCAACTCCATCGTCCACAACGCAAAAGAGCAGCTCACGCTGTGCTCGCCGTACTTCGTGCCCGAGGAATCGCTGCTGGAGGCCATCACCTCCGCGTGTTACCGCGGCGTGCGCGTCGACCTCTTCGTCGGCGAAAAGGCCGACCAATTCATGGTGCACCACGCACAATCCGCGTACTACGAGGCGCTGCTCGAAGCCGGGGTACGCATCTGGGAATTCCCCGCGCCGTACGTGCTGCACACCAAGTTCGTGCTGGCGGACCCGGGGCGGGAGGATTCCGTCGGCGTCCTCGGATCCTCCAACATGGACATCCGCTCCTTCTCGCTGAACTACGAATCCTCCCTGTTCGTCGCCTCCGGCGCGCTGCTTGAGGCGCTGGAACAGCTGGGCGCGAACTACCAGGCCGTCTCGCGCGAGCTGACGCTTGAGCGGTGGGCGCGCAGGCCCTGGTACCGGCGCTACGTGGACAACGTGTTGAAGCTGACGTCCGCGCTGCAGTAGGGGTTTCGGTGCGCGGTGGTGCGCGGTGGTGCCTCTGTCCCGCCGCGCCGGTCCCCGACGCCTCGCCACTCCTTGCTCGCCCCACCGCTAAACCGGCTACCTACAACCGGCCATCAGGCGTTTTAGGGCGTGGTAGCCGGTTGTAGTGAGCCGGTTGCGGGCGAAGTATGCCGCGGCGCGGGAGCGACTATGGCCTAGCGTGGACGTCGAGAGGTAGCGGAAATTCGCACCGATGGGTTGGCATCCGCCTCCGCCTTGCTGGCCAAAATGCGGCGTATGCAATCTTCAGGGTCCCTGATGATTTCGGCTGGGAAAAGACGAATCACCGTATACCCTTGTTCCCTGAGCCAGCGTTCGCGTTTCTCCTGTTTGATCACTGCCTCGAAAGGCTTGTCTTTGAACTTGAGATACCCATCGATCTCGATGACCAGCGTCCCCCACAGCAGGTCGACCCGGTAGTACCTCCCGATCCACATCTGCTCTCTCACCTTGATTCCGCGCAACGCCAACAGCACCCTCACAACGGACTCGAACGGCGACTCCGACAGTGATGAGCTCAAGGCGACAGCCTCTTTCACGCGGCCGATCCCCCGCTTGCCCCGCATGCGCTGCGCCACCGCCATAATGTCGTCGCACCACATCTGTTGCTGAAGCGGTGCCATTTCGCGGTACTGCCCGTCGATGGCCGCAGTAGCGTCCACGAGACCATGGAACCTGGCGATGTCTACGACGGTGCGGGGTGGCGTCGTCAGGCGAAGGGTTGCTCCCGCGCCCGCACGGTCGATCGGATCACGGACCACGGTGTCGATCTCGGGAACGCTGATGTGGCGGTACACCACCCCTGTCGGCCACTGCTTCTTCGGCGGAGGGTTGCCGTTGCACTGCGCCAGTTCAACCAGTTCATCCTTGTTGGGGATAACCCACATGCCGTGCATACGGGCAGCGGATCTCCCTACGAGCACCGATTTGTACGCAGCCGCCGAAACGGAATAGCAACGGAGATACTCCTGCTCGTGAGATTCAAGGCCATTCCAGTCAGCGATGGCGATGAACTTCGTTGCCGATAACTGTCGGCATTCTTGAGATTCGGCTGCTCGCTTAGACATAAGCATCCCAGCTAGGCGTGCGCGATCCATGGTCCCCCCAGATTCTGGCCATCCCCCGTTGACAGGTAAAGGCTAGCAAAGCGCACCCGCACGCGCCTGTCGATCCCCTCCCCGAAACAAGAACCGGCTACCTAGTACCGGCTGTGTGCCGGAAAAGGGCAAGGCAGCCGGTTGTAGGTAGCCGGTTTGCGCGTTGTGGTGCGGGAGGCGGGGCGGCGGCAAGGCTGGAGGGGCGGACCCAAACCCCCTACGCGTCGCGGGTCTCCAGCAGCACCACGCCAATGATCCACGCCGCGACGGCCCACACCGCGAAGATCAACAGCGACACGGGCAGCGTCCAGTCCTGGGTGGGGCTGTTGGTCATGAACGCCATGAGGTTGCCAAACGGCAGGAACTTGGCCACGTCGGCGCCGTAACGCGGGATGAAGCCGACGATGGATTCCACCAGCAGCATCATGCCCATGCCGGTGACCACTGCGCCCGAGGTGTTGCGCGTGATCCAGCCCACGCCCTGCTGGAACAGGGTGATCAGGGCCATGCCGAGGGGGATGGCCCACAGGGCGCGTCGGGAGGCGGTGTTGCTCACCCAATTCGCGGGCACGGGCGCGGTGAGATCGCCGACCATAAACGCGACGGCGAGCCCCACGAAGGTCAAAAGCGCGGCCAAAACAGCCCCGAGCACAAGCTTTGCGACGGCCACCTGCCACCGCTTCGGCGCCACCCTGAAGTTTGTCGGTGGGATGCCGAACCGGTACTCGGTGGTCACGGTCATGGAGGCCTGTACGATCACGACGATCGCGACGGTCAGGGCCATGGTCGCGGCGACGGTCAGGGGCGCATAGGGCATGCCGCCGAGTTTGGAAGCAAACCCGAACAGGGCTCCGTAGAAGGCGCCGAAGACGATGATCAGCGCGGAGGTCCACCAGAAGGAGGAGGTGGAGCGCAGTTTGGTCCACTCGGCGGGGAACAGGTTAAGCATTGGTACCTCCGGAGACGTACTGGGCGTGGCCCTCGGTGGATTGCATGTAGGCCTCTTCGAGGGAGGCGCGGCGCTCGGCAAGCTCGGACAGCGGCACCCCGGCGGCGAAGGCGACGCGGCCGACGTCATCGGAGGTGCGGTCCGGGATCTCGAACACGGCGCGGCCGTCGCCGTCGACCGCGCGCGTGAACGGCATGGCCACATCCGCGTGCTGCAGCGCCGCGGCCAGCGCGGCGGCGGCGTCTTCGGTGGGGGTGCGCACGATGGTGGTCACGCCGGAGTTTTCGCGGATGAACTCCGCCATGGACGTGTTGGCCACGAGGCGGCCGCGGCCGATGATGATCAGGTCCTCGGCGGTCTGCGCCATTTCGGCGAGCAGGTGGGAGGACACCAAAACGGTGCGCCCCTCGGCGGCCAGGGACTGCAGCAGTCCGCGCACCCAGCGGATGCCGGCGGGGTCGAGGCCGTTGACGGGCTCGTCCAGGATCAGGTATTCCGGGTCGCCGAGCAGCGCCGCCGCGATGCCAAGGCGTTGCCCCATGCCGAGGGAGAATCCGCCGACGCGTTTGCCGGCGACGTCGCTTAAGCCCACCAGCTCGAGCACCTCGTCGACGCGGGTGCGGGGCAGTCCGGCGGCTTGCGCTTGCCAGAGCAGGCTGGCGCGGGCGGAGCGGTTGGGGTGGACACCTTTGGCGTCGAGAAGCGCGCCCACTTTGCGCGACGGATTCTGCAGCGAGCGGTAGGGCACGCCGTCGATGAGCGCGGTGCCGGAGGTGGGGCGGTCCAGGCCCAGGATCATGCGCATGGTGGTGGATTTCCCTGCGCCGTTGGGTCCGAGGAAGCCGGTGACGACGCCGGGTTTGACGGTGAACGTGAGGTCGTCAACCGCTTGGACGGCGCCGTACCGTTTGGTCAGGCCTTGCACTTCAATCATGCGGTTCAGTATGCACCATGGCTTTCGCGAGCACATTGCTTAGCGACGCCGCAAAGCCCGGGTGCAGCTCAAACCCCGAAACGTCCGTCAGGGCAACCCAGCGCAGTTCCTCCGACTCTTCGTTGGCGGTCACGGCAAGCGGCGCCTCGCACAGCGCGATGACGGTGGTGTAGCTCCACTCCGGCAGGTCCGTGGTCACCACCTCTTCGACCACGTCGATGCGGCCCGGGTCGATGGCGCACTCCTCCACGGACTCGCGCACCGCCGCCTGCGCCGGGGTTTCGTGGCTGTCGCGGGCGCCGCCGGGGATGCCCCAGGTGCCGCCCTGGGCGGTCCAGTCGGCGCGGTGCTGCAGCAGCACTTTCGCGTCCGTTCCCCGGCCGGCGACAAGGAACAGGCCGGCGGCGCCGAAGCGCCCCCAGAGTTTTGTGCCGTCGGGTGTGGTGACCCAGCCGTTTCCGTCGCCAAGCATGGCCCCCACTGTAGGTGCGAACGGTTATTATTGCGGAATGGTGACGCAAAGCAGGCCGAGCGACGACGCGTGGCTCGACGAGCTTGAAGCGCGCCCGGCGCACCCGCGCCTGCACGGGGTCCTCCACGGCCCGCTAGCCGGGCCCTTAAGAATGGGGCGGCGCGGCCACGCGTTCGCGCAAACCACCCCGGGCAAGATCATCGTGGTGATGGTGCTGCTGACCGCCATGCTGCTGGCGGCGGGGCTGTCCATGAGCCAGTCCATGTCCAGCCGCAACCAGGCGCTGGACACCGTGCGCGAAGCCACGGAGCCGATGAGCGCGGCCGCGCACCTGCTGTCCACTTCCCTGCTGCGCGCGGACACCATCGCGGCGGGCGGGTTTGTCCAGCCCGGGCCGCTGTCGCACGAGGACGTGCAGGCCTACTCGGCGGCGCTGGACACGGCGGTCAGCTCCGCCGGCGAGATTTACAAGGGCGCGGTGGAAGCCGACACCGCCACCAGCGCGCGCATCGAGGAGCTGGTCAGCGACATTCAGCGGGACCTGCCCGTCTACGCAGGGTTGAACGAGCGCGCACGCGTGAACCAGCGCATGGGCAACCCGGTGGGCGTGGCGTACATGTCCGAGGCGTCCAGCATCATGCGCACCCGCATGCTGGTGGCGGCCTCGGAGATCAACGCGCTGACCCGCGATGATGTGGCCAAGGAGATGCGGCGTCTGTCCGAGCCGCAGTGGGTGCCGCTGTCCGGCCTGGTGGCGGCGCTGGGGTTCTTGGCGCTCACCCAGTGGTGGTTGTGGCGGGTGTTCCGCCGCCGCCTGAACAAGGGTTTTCTCGCCGGCACGCTCGCGGTGGTGGTGGCGTTGAGCTGGGCCGCGGTGTCGAACTACCAGTCCTGGCGCAACGGTTCTGTCGAGTACGAGCGGGCCGCGCAGCCGTGGGAGGAACTCACCGTCGCCCGTTTTGATGCACTGGAGACGCGCACGGACGAGACGTTCGCGCTTTTGCGCCGCCAGTCGGTGGTGCATTCGTCGCGGGCATTTGACGGCACGTATGCGTCGGTGAGCGCAGCGCTGGCAACGGCCGAGGAGTACGGCGGGGAGCAGCAGCTTATCGACGACGCACGCGACGCCCTGCGCACCTGGGCCTACGAGCACAACGAGCTGGTCGGCGCGCTGAACTCGGGCAGCTACGAGCAGGCGGCGGCGCTTCTGGCCTCCGGCGGCGGGGCGGGCGAGGCGCCGTTCAGGGAGCTGGACGCAACGCTGTCCAAGCTCATCGCCTCTTCAAGGGAGGGCACGCAGGCCTACATTGACGCCTCGTTGGACGCGACGCGGCAGGTCTCCGCGGTGGTGGCGCTGCTGTCCGTGCTGGCCGTGGTGTGCACGTGGCTGGGCATCCGTAGAAGGCTGGGTGAGTACTTGTGAGAAGGACGTGGGCCGTGTGCTCGGGGGTGACGGCGTTGGCGTTGTCGTTGGCGGGGTGCTCCGACGAGCCGTCGCCGGTGCGCGCCACCGTCGCCCCGGAGCAGGAAACCACAACCACCCGCGAGCTGCTGCCCCTGCCGCCCGGCGCGCAGCTCGAGGACGCGGAGGGTGTGCCTGCGGAGCCGTACGTGCCGTCGAAGCTGGACTGGGAAGGCTCACTGAACCCGCGGGGTACTGCGGAGGAAACCCCCAACGTGGACCGCATCAAACGCCGGGGCCGGCTGGTGGTGGGCATCGACCAGTCCCTGTATCTGCTGGCGTTCCGCGACACCGCGAGCGGCGAGCTGCGCGGGCTGGAGGTGGACCTCGCCCGCGCGATCGCCGCCGACATCTTCGGCGAGGACAACCCCGGGGTGAACCGGCTGGACCTGCGGTTCGTGGACTCGGCGGCGCGCGCCGAGGCGCTGAACCAGGGGGAGGTGGACGTGGTCATCCGCACCATGTCCATCACCCCGGAGCGTGCGAAGGCCATCGACTTTTCCACTCCGTACCTGACGTCGCGTGTGCGCGTGCTGGTGCCGCGGGACCGTGGTGTGGACGACATCAACCAGCTGAGCGGCAAAACAGTGTGCATCGTGGACGGCACCAACCTGACCCAGATCGCGCGCACCTTCACACCGCACTCGAATATTTTGCGCACCCGCTCCTGGTCGGACTGCCTGATGGCCACCCAACAGTTCCAGGCGGACGCGATCGTGGCGGATGATTCCATCCTGACCGGCCTGTCCGCCCAGGACCCGTACGCGACGATCCTGCCCGGCACGCTCGCGTCGCAGTACTACGGCGTGGGCATCCCGAAGGGCCAGGCGGACCTGGTGCGGCAGGTCAACTCGACGCTGGAGCGGATGCGTAACGACGGCACGTGGTCGCAGCTCTACTCCACCTGGCTCGGGGGCTCCATCGCGGAGTCGTCCCCGCCGCCGCTGATGTACCGCAAGGAGGAACAGTGAGCACCGAGCGAGACGAGCTGGATCCGCTGGAGCAGCACACCGAGGCGGTGGCCTTCGACCCGTTCGCCGACGATGAGGACGAGGAGCCGGGCACCGAAGCCGTCGCGTACGACCCCTTCGCCGACGACGACGAAGACTGGGACGACGGCTGGGGTTCCGACGGCGAGACGGACTACTCCGCCATGGGCGAGATGGCCGGCCTGCTCAAGGACCTGGACAAGCTGCGCGAGGGCGGCAACCGGGAGGACACCTCCCAGCGCTCGCGCCGCCTGGCACTGGACACCTTCCGCGAGCGCCGCGGCACCCGGCGCGCCACCCGCGTGGTTGCAGACGGCATGGTGGAGCTGCCCTGGGTGGAGCCCACCGAGCCGAAGGAAGCGCTGATCGACCCGGAGCCGGCCGTGGTGAAGAAGGGCATCGCCCCGCCCGTGCTGCATCCAGGCGACGTGGTGGCCAGCCAATACGAGATCATGGGCGTCATCGCCCACGGCGGCATGGGCTGGATCTACCTGGCCCAAGACCACCACGTGGCCGGCCGCGTGGTGGTGCTCAAAGGCCTGCACTCCACCGACAACCCCGACGAGGCGGCGGCCGCCGCGGCCGAGCGCGAATTCTTGGCGGAGATGACGCACCCCGGCATCGTGCAAATCTTCAACTTCATCGACGACCCGCGTGTGCCCGGCGGATTCACTGTGATGGAGTACGTGGGTGGGCCGAGTTTGCGGGCGTGGCGGAATGCGTCGACAAGCAAAGTGCTCCAACCAGACATTGCCATCGCCTACATCCTCGAAGTGCTGCCCGCACTGGACTACCTGCACTCGCGCGGGGTGGTGTACAACGACCTGAAGCCCGACAACATCATCGTCACCGAAGACCAGGTCAAGCTCATCGACATGGGCGCGGTCTCCGGCATCGGCGCCTTCGGGTTCATCTACGGCACGAAAGGATTCCAGGCGCCGGAGGTGTCCACCGAGGGGCCGTCGATCGCCTCCGACGTGTACACCGTGGGACGCACCCTCGCCTCGCTGGTGGTGGATCTGCCGCAAACCGACGGGGTGTACGACCCGGGCCTACCCTCCCCCATCGACGAGCCGCTGTTTCGCCAGTACACCTCCCTGTACCGGCTGCTCGCGCGCTGCTGCAACGAGGACCCCGAACAGCGTTTCACCAGCCTCACCGAGCTGGAGGCGCAGCTGCTCGGCGTCCTGCGTGAGATCATCGCCGTGCGCGACGGGCGCACCTTCCCCGCGCAGCACTCCCTGTTCTCCCCGCAACGCACAACGTTCGGCACCAAACACCTGGTCTTCCGCACCGACCAGCTCATCGACGGCATCGCCCGCAGCGTGGACATCACCCCGCAAGAAGTCGTCGCCGCGCTGCCGTCGCCGCTGATCAACCGCGAAGACGTCGGCGCCGCGATGCTGCAAGGCTCCTCGTATGCCGAGCCGCGCGAAACGCTGGAAACACTGCGCCAGGCCATGTCCACCCCGCAGTACGAGCACTCCATCGAAATCCCCTTCGGCGTCGTGCGCACCATGATCGACCTGGGCCTAACCTCCCAGGCGCGAACCTGGCTGCGCTCGCTCTCTGAACGCTTCGGCGACAACTGGCGCTACTCCTGGTACGCGGGTGTGGTGGAGACGCTTTTGGGCGACTTCGCCTCCGCCAAACTGTCGTTTTCGCAGGTGCTCAACCAGCTGCCCGGCGAGGCCGCACCCAAACTGGCGCTTGCCGCAGTCAGCGAGCTCATCCTGCAGGAGGGCGGGTACCAATCGAGCGAACTGCTTGACGACGAGCTCCCGCCCGCCGCCGCCGGCCTCACCCAACACCTCCGCGACATCCCGGACTCCGTGTTCGAGCACATGGCCTCCGCCGGATTCACAGACGGCACCTGGTCATTGACCGTGACCTCACCCGAAGGCCTGCGCTTCCACGCCACCCGCCTCTACGCCCTGGTGTGGATGACCAACCCCACCACCGTCTCCTCCGCCTTCGGCCTGGCGCGGATGCTCGTGTGCGAGGGCGAAGTGGGCCTGGCCATCAAGGCGCTGGACAAGGTGCCCAACGCGTCGCGGCACTACCGCATGGCGCAGCTGACCGCCATTTTGTGCCTGGTTGCCGAGGGCGCCACCGAAGACCAGATCCGCCTTGCCGCCCGTCGCCTGGAGCAGATCCCCTCCACCGAGCCGCGCTTTTTGCAGATCAAGGTGGCCGTGATCGAGGCCGGCCTGACGTACCTGCGCTCCCACCAGGCCTCCACCAACGTAGCGCTGTTCGAGTACCCGTTCACCATCCGGGGGCTGCGCCGCGGCCTGGCCCAGACGCTGCGGGAGCAGGCCCGGGTGGCGCCGTACCCGAAGCACCGGTACGCGCTGGTGGACCTGGCCAACAAGGTCCGCCCCGCCACCTGGTTCTAGGGTCTGGCTGGGGCGGGGCGCCCGCCGACGCTTCGCGGCGGAATCTGTCAGACCGGACCCATCGGACCAGGTCAGCACAAACGGCCGCCGCAATCTGTCAGGATTACGGCGGCCGTTTCGGGCGGGAGTGCTTAGATGAAGCCGCCCATCATGGCTGCCGCGCCGCCGAGGCCGACAACCGCCAGGATCGCAATGATCACGCCCACGATGGTGCCGGCGCTGCTGCCGGCCTCCTTGCCGCCCTTGCCGGTTTCGCCGGCCTGGGTCTTCGGGGTCGGCTCGCCCTGCGTCGGGGCCGTCTTCAGCTTCGGCGCCGGCTTCGGCTGAGTCGCGCCGTTGAGCTCGGTCACCGCTGGGCGGCGGTTGCCGGGCTGCACCGGCTCATTCGCGGCGGTGGGCACCGGCGCCGGCTTGGCCAAAGTGGGCTTCGCCGGGTCCTTCTTGCCCACGGTGTCGCGCGCAGCCTGGAGAAGCTTGGAGTTGCTCTTCTCCAAGTTCTTGACCAGATCGTCCATCTGCTTGGTGGTGTAGTTGAGCACCGAGAACTCGTTGGTCTCCTCCGCGACCAGGTGGCCCTGCGTGTTGTACACGCGGAACTTCACCGGCATGGTGGTGTTCTTGTAGCCCGCGGTGTTGGCGATAGGCACCTCGACGTTAAGCTTGCCGTGGTCGGTCAGTACGCCTTCCACCGGGTACGTCTTGCGAAACTTGCCGCCCGGGTAGTCCACCTGGAGGGTGAACTTGTGCAAGTCGATGCCCAGGTTGGACAGCTCCAGGTGCACCTTGGAGTCCGAGCGGTTGGCGATGATCACGTTCTTGATGCCCTCGCGCTTGCCCAGCACGCGGATGCCGGCCTTGCCGTTGTTCTCCTCCGCCGCCATGAGGACGAGTTCATCCACCTGCGGGTGGCTGTGGCCGGACTCCAACGGGTCCTCGGATACGCCGGCGGAACCGGTGGCCTTGGCAATCTCGCCGTTGACGATGTCCAGGTTTTGCCAGTCCGGGGCAATGTCGTAGTTGCCGGTGAAGCAATTCGCGGTGCCGTCGAAGCACGCCTGCGGGATGCTGATGTTGTCGTTGGCAGTGGAGTTCGTGTCCGAGTAGTCGAAGTGGCTGAACTGGTACAGGTAGTTCATCACGGACTTGTACTTGGGCACGTAGGAGTGGTCCGGTTTCTTCACGGCGGACGCGCCGGAGTGGGTCAGGCCCAGGTTGTGGCCGAATTCGTGGAGGATGGTGTTGCGCATCTGCTCCTGGGACGTCATCAGGTAGTTCTTTGCCACGTAGAAGGCGCCGTCGGAGATCAGTCCGTTGCCGGAGGACAGGTTGCCTGCCTCCTGCTGGTCGCCAATAATGCCGACGCGGAAGACGGACTGGCGCGCACCGAGCAGATTCTTGCGGTCCTTGACTAGGCGCACACCGGGCACCTCTGCGCGGCCGTTGTCGTCCTTGAAGTAGATCGGCGCGTAGTCGATGGTGTCGCCGCCTTGAGGCGTGATGCCCGGGATGTTGCTGTAGTACTCGCCGGCGTCGATGTGCAAGTTGTAGCCGCGGCGGTCGAACAGGTCCACCAGGTCGTTGAGGATCTTGCGCGACGGGCGGTAGACGTTCACGTTCGCGTCGGCGCACTCCAAGAACTCGCCGAAGTCCTGCTCCGTAGCTGCATAGTCGCGCTTCTCGGAGCAGCCATTGGTCTCCCACTCGGACTTCATCCAGTTCAACTGCAAAAACAGGTCCGGCTTGTTCGGGTCCGCGCCCCAACGGTGCAGCGGGAACTGGTTTCCGTCGGCGTCGGTGTAGCCGTTGATTTCCCAGTCGTCCGGGAGGCCGTCGCCGTCGGAATCCTGCAGCGCTTCGTTCGCGTCACCGGCGATAGTCATGCGGGCGCTCAGCGTTTCGGCGTTGGCTTCCCACACGCCCGCGAGGTAGTTCTCGCCGTCCCCCGCGTCGGTCTCTGCGGACTGCAGGCTCTTGCCCTTGCCGGTGGAATCGGCGCCCTCGAACTTGGTCTGCAGCTGGTAGCGGCTGCCCACGTCGACGGTGTACTCGTTGGTACCTTCCGCCGACGAGCTGATCGGGTAGTCCTGGCCGATCAGCGCGTCCGTGAGCACCAGCTTCAGGTCCTTGTTGCCGGAGGTGCTTTTCAGCTCCACCCGCACGTCCACTTCCTTGGAGGTAACGGTAAACGTGCGCACCAGCTGCACGCCGAGCTTCGGGTCGGTGTGGGTGAGGGTGACTACGTCGCCGTCCGCGTTCGAAGCGGGCTCCACCTTGGTGGCCTCGCCAGCGAACTCGACCTTCTTCCCGTCCGCGTACGCATCCAAGTAGAAGGCGGTGGGCATCAAGCCGTAGGTGAGGCTGTTGTACATCAGCCAGGACACGCGCCCCTTGTTCACGTCCACGTTCTGGAAGCCCTCGGCGACACCGGTGGTAACACCAACCAGGTGGCTCTTGGACAGGTCCACGGCCGCGTTCGCCTGAACCGGCAGCGCGACACCGGCGGTGAGGCCCAGCGCGACAGCAGCCGCGATCACTTTCTTCCCTGTGTGCATCATGTGCCTACATCCACCGCTCTAAAAAGTGTTGAAAACTATCTCGGTTATCATACAGAACCTTGCCAGCTGCGCCCAACAATCCAATCACCGCAAGCACCCACACCACCGGCGAGGGTTTCGAGGAGCCATCGGCCGCCGCACCATCCACATCGACAACGACCTTGAACTGGCCCGTGGAGCCGTCGGCAAGCAACACGTTCACCGGAATCTCCTTGACCTGCCCGGCGGCATCAGCCGGAACATGCACGTCCAGCACGCCGCGGGCGCGGTCCAGAGACACCTCCCAGCCGTCCGCGTCGAACTCGCCCAGGCTGAACGGCTGGTCTGCGGCCTTGCTGGGCACCGGCAGCGTGACTCGTGTGGTGGAGTCGGGGCGGCCGACAGCGGAGACGTCGTTAAGCATGATGCTCTCAGCGAGCGTGTCCTTGCCGGACTTGGTGCGGACCTCAACCCGAGCAGACGTGATCGTGTGCGAGGAATCCTCGAACGTGACCTGCACCGGAATGTCGCGCGGCCCCGGGACAGTGCCGTCGTAGCTCGCGACGGTGAGCTCGCCCGTAACCGAATCCACCTTCGTGCGCAGCCCAGGAATCGGCTTGACCAGGGAGAACGACGCGCCCGAAACATTCGGCCGCAAAATGGCGGTTTGGCCAGCGTTGATGGTCACACGCGGGTACGTCACCTGCGTTAGCGCCGCAGTGCCGCGCACGGTAGTTGCCGGCACCTCCACGACACGCTGGGAACCGTCAGCAAAGGTCACCACCACCGGGATCAGCGTCGCCTGCGGGTCAGCCTCATCACCGTTGCGGACAGCCGTAATGGCACCCGTTTTCGGGTCCACAGAGGCCTGCCACCCTTCCGCATCGAAGGACGCTGCCAGCGCAAACGAGGTGCCCGCCGGAGCCTGGCTCGGTTCAACAGTGACCGGAGTGCCAGCCTCCGTCACCTTGACCGGGCGCCAGGACACCGCCTGGTTGGCAGCCTCCGACTGCGTGGCCACCGGCACCACCATCTCCTGCACAGAACCGTCCGGCAACGTCAGCTTCAACGGGATGTCAAAGTTTGCGCCAACCGGAGCCTCCTCCGAAACCTTGACGGTGATCGCGCCCGTCTCCGGGTCAATCTCCACCGGCAGCGCCGTGAGACCCGTCTGCTCGAAAGTCGCGCCCGGAGGCATCGAACCCGCGGGGAACATGCGGATGTTGCCGTCCGCGTCGAAGAACGGCTTGCCGTAGCCCCCGGCCGTGTTCGCCTGCGCCAGCGACTGGCCCGTCAGCGACGCGATACGGGCGAAAACGGTGGGCTTGTTCTCCTCGTCCGAAGTCGTGCCGTCGGCGTACAGCACCGTCACCGGAACAGTGATCGGCTCCGGGTCCTCCTCCGGAGCGGTGGCATACACCGCGCCGGTATCCGGGTCGATACTGACATCCCAGCCCTTGTACGCCTTTTCGGCGCCGAGCTCGTTGCCCTTGTCGTCGTACACCGGGGCTAGGGCGTACTGGCCAACGTTCTCGCGATCCTTGTTGACGGGGTACGTACCGTCGATAAGTGGCACGACAACGGTCTTGCCCGGCTGCGCGCCGAGTCCCTCCTGGTAGGCAGGTGCATACGCCTCGTTCTGCGCGGCGGCGTCGACGTGGAAGACTGCGGTTGCCTTGCCCGTGGTGCCGTCCGGGTACGTGAAATCGACGGGAACCTCGATGGTTTCCCCCGCCGGGGTACGCAGCGGCGCCTTCACAGTGACAACACCGGTGTCCGGGTCCACAGTTCCCTCAGCACTCTTCGTGGAGAACTTCGTGCCCGCGGGAAGCGGCTGCCCCGTGTACTTCACACCGTCGCGGTCGACGACCGCGATTGGCCGGCGGCTGGAGTTCGTCTTGCCCGCCTGGACATAAGAGTCCTTGTACTCCATGCCGCTAATCCGGTCGGAGTCGCTCACCGGCGCCGTGACCTTGACCGTGACGGTGTCGCGCTCCCCTGCTTCGGAGACCACATCAACCTTGTACGTGCCCGGATCGACATCACGGCCCGGCTCCGCCACCACCTGGCCGTCCGAGGCCACAGACAGCCACTCCGGCGCATCGCCGTCCACGCGCACGTTGACGGTCTTGGACGGCTTACGGGAAGGCACCGTCACCTTAGTGGTGCCAGCCTGCACGGTCAGCGTTTTCCATGCGAAGTCGTCCACCGACGGAGCGGGCTTCGAGGTGGTGGGCTTGGTGGTCTGTTGTGCCGAGGTGGTCGGCTTTGCGGTGGTGGGCTTCGGGGTGGTGGGTTGCGCGGACGTTGCCTGCCCCGAAGTCGGCTGTGCCGAGGTGGTTGGCTTGGTGGTGGGCTTCGGCGCTGGCTGAGTCGTCTGTCGGCCCGAGGTCGGGGTTGCCGAAGTCGGCTTCGTGGTCGTCGGCTCAGACGTCGTTGTTTCCGGTGTCGTCGAATCACCTGACCCCTCAACCTGGATATCGATGGTGTCGGTGATGACCTTGGCGTCGTTAGTGATGATCTCGACTTTCGCCTTGCCCGAGGCCTTCGGCGTGCCTTTGATCTTGCTCTCTTCGTCGTCGTAGGTCAGACCGTCCGGCAGGTCTGTGACCTCAACGGAAGATGCATTCTCCGTGGGGATTTTAATGTCGACTGACTCGCCGGGCTTCACCGGCTTCGGATCCTCGACAAAGTTCTCTTCGACTGGGGCAGGCAGGTCAGCAGAGTCTTTCACCGTGATGGTGAAGGTTTGCTCGAGCGGCCCGTTGGCGCCTTCAACGACGCTGCCCCCCTCAACCAGCTGGGTTTTCACCTCAAAGGTGCCGGTTTCAGTCGGGGTGCCTTTAAGGAAAATGTGCTTGATATTGCCGAAGTTGCGCAGGTCCGCGGTGATGCCTGCTGGCAGCGTCGATTCGTCGATGGTTAGTCCCGAGTCGTACGTAGCGCGGTTGACGCGGATATCAACAGGGTTAATTTCCCTGCCAGTCCAGTAGACCTTGTCGGCCTGGTCGACGTAGACCGGGTCGGGTTGCAAGCTAATTGGGGCGCCGACAACCTTGGTGGAATTGTCCTTGAAGGTGAATTCCACATTGATCGTGTCGGTCTCCGGAAGCTCAGCATCCGAGTCCGGGGTAATGGAAATTTCACCCGTCGCTGGATCGACCGTTGCACCCCAGCCAGGGTTTACACCGTCGGCCAGCTTGTAGCTGGTCGGCGGGTAGACGGTCAAAGCGTTAGTGTTCGGACTGATCTTGGTCGTATCTCCGTATTTCACCGTGGTGGAAGACGGGTATTTCACCCACGACCTATCGGCGTCAGTCCGTTTTGAAAGCTGCGCCGCCGCCTGCGACGACGTCTGCGGGGCTGCAACCGGCTGGATGCCTGTCACCACAAGCGACAGGCCGAGCGCGCACGCGGCTACCGACGTCCCACGTCGTCGCGCAAATGCGCGGTCATGCTTTCCAGTCATTGCAAGACCCCTTTTCTGAAGCTTTCATCTATTGCCGACTCAATCAACAGCCAACAATACGGTTTTCTGCACCCGCAAATGTATAGGGCACTAACCCATGAAGACAACACAATTATGGTTTACGGAGCAGCAAGGCAGTCCAACAAAGACCAACGCAGTCCCCTGCCCTGCTACGCCCGCAACACAGACAGTTTTTGTGCAATCAATCACAGCAAGAGGAATCATCATACGTCTGCCTGCAGTGCGGTCAATTTCATCTGCTAGTTGCCCGAACCGGCTCCTAGCAGATCAGCCCGCAATCGAACCCGCTTTTCAATATCACCTGGAGCGACGCAAACTTGGACACTTGATCTGCTAGTTGCCGGTTTTAGGCAACTAGCAGATTGCCTATCGACGCCTCCGGCACCCACGCCAGCAGCCCCCACCAACACCAAGATCGCTGACCGTCTAGCAGCACCACACGACCTGCTAGACGATCCGCGAACCGGCTCCGCATTTCACCAGGTGATGATGGCAATGAGTTTCAGTATCAGGCTGACCGTCTAGCACCCGCCGCACGCTGCTAGACGATCAGGCAACAGAGCAGCAAAAAGCCCCGGCGCCAGGACTCGCCTGGTGCCGGGGCACGAGAAACCGCCGGGCTACCCCACGCGGGCAGCGACGGCGGCGGCCTTCTGCGCGATGGCCAGCTCCTCGTTGGTGGGCACGACAAGGACCTTCACCTTGGAGTCGTCGGTGGAGATGATGCGCGGGCCGTCGTTGGGCAGCGCGTTTTTCTCCGGATCGATCTCGATGCCGTACATCTTCAGGTTGTCCAGAGCGTCCATGCGCACGTGCTGGTCGTTCTCGCCGACGCCGGCGGTGAACGTGATGGCGTCCACGCGGCCGAGCGCGATCATGTAGGAGCCGATGAAGCGGCGCAGCTGGTTCAGGTAGACCATGTAGGCCAGCCAGGCGTTTTCGTTCTCTTCCTCGATCATGGCGCGTAGCTCGCGGAAGTCGTTGACGCCGGACAGGCCCTTCACGCCGGACTGGCGGTTGAGCAGGTTGTCAATCTCGTCGATGGACATGCCGCCCTGGCGCACCAGGTGGAAGATGATGCCGGGGTCGATGTCGCCGGAGCGGGTGCCCATGGCCAGGCCGGCCAGCGGGGTCAGGCCCATGGAGGTGTCAATCGGATGTCCGTTGGCCACGGCCGACGCGGAAGCACCGTTGCCCAGGTGCAGCACGATCTGGCGGGTGTGGTTCGGGTCGCGGCCGATCAGCTCCGGCACCTGGGAGGAGACAAACTCGTGGGAGGTGCCGTGGAAGCCGTAGCGGCGGATCAGGTTCTGCTCCGCCACCTCGGCGTTGATCGCGTACAGGGCGGCGGCCGGCGGCAGGTCGCGGAAGAAGCCGGTGTCGAACACCGCCACGTGCGGGATGTCCGGCAGCAGGGCGCGGGCGACCTCGATGCCGTCGATGTTGGCCGGGTTGTGCAGCGGCGCCAGCGGGATCAGGTCGCGGATCATGTCCACCACCGGATCCAGGATCAGCTCCGGCTCGGAGAAGACCATGCCGCCGTGGACGACGCGGTGGCCTGCGGCGACGATGTCGAGTTGTGTCGGGCCGATGCCTTTGGCGTCGAGAAGCTTGAAGGTTTCCTGCAGGCCGTCAGCATGGGTGGGCACGGCCTTTTGCACGACGTACTTCTGGCCGTCGTACTTGATGGTGATGCGGCCCTGCGGCTCGCCGATCTGCTCGACCAGGCCGGAGACGAACGGGTCCGCGGACGCGTCCGAGGTCGGGTCGACGATCTGGAACTTGATCGAGGAGGAACCGGAGTTGATAACGAGTACGTAGGACATTTACTTCGCCCCCGCCTGGATCGCCGTGATGGCCACGGTATTGACGATGTCGGGCACGGTCGCGCCGCGGGACAGGTCGTTGACCGGCTTGTTCAGGCCCTGCAGCACCGGGCCGACGGCGAGTGCGCCGCCGGTGCGCTGGGCGATCTTGTAACCCGCGTTGCCCGCCTCCAGGTCGGGGAAGATGAACACGTTGGCCTGGCCGGCAACCGGGGAATCCGGGGCCTTCTTCTTGCCGACGCCCGGGTCGCAGGCGGCGTCGAACTGCAGGGGTCCGTCGATGGCCACATCCGGTGCGAGCTCCTTGGCCTTCGCGGTCGCCTCCACGGCGCGCTCCACGTCCGGGCCGGCACCGGAGCTACCGGTGGAGTAGGACAGGACGGCCACCTTCGGGTCGATGCCGAACTGCGCGGCGGTCTTCGCGGACACGGCTGCGATCTCGCCGATCTGCTCCGCGGTCGGGTTCGGGTTCACGGCGCAATCGCCGAACGCCCAGAGGCGGTCCTGCATGACCATGAGGAAGATCGAGGACACCACGGACGCGCCCGGGGCGGTCTTGATGATCTGGAAGGACGGCTTGATCGTGTGCGCGGTGGTGTGCGCGGCGCCGGAGACCATGCCGTCCGCAAGCCCCTTGTGCACCATCATGGTGCCGAAGTAGGAGACGTCCTTCATGGTCTCGCGCGCCTCTTCAATGGTCACGCCCTTCTTCTTGCGCAGCTCAGCGAACTCGGCGGCGAACTCCTCGGCCAGCTCGGATTCGAGGTGGTTGACCAGGTTCGCGCCGCTGATGTCCAGGCCCAGGTCAGCTGCGCGGCGGTTCATGTCGTCCACGTCGCCGAGGATGGTCAGCTCGGCCACGCCCTGCTTGAGCAGCTGGTCCGCGGCCTGCAGGATGCGGTCGTCCTCGCCCTCCGGCAGCACCACGTGCTTGCGGTTGGCGCGCGCCTGCTCGATCAGCTGGCGCTCGAACACCATGGGGCTCATCACCTGCCGGGCGTCGGTGCCGGCGACCTCAACGTCCGAAAGATCGCCATTGCTTATCGACGCCACGGTCGCCCCCAACTCCCCAATCCTCGCTGCCGCGAGCTTGGCAGCCGCGTCGTCGCCTGCGGCGAGCAGCACCGGAGCACCGATGGCGGCGGCGAGCTGCGCATCGAAATTGTAGTCGCCGGTGCCGGCGTACAGGGCCGGCTCTTCGGTGACCTGCTCGGAGTTGAAGATTTCTGCCACGCTGTCACCCGAAAGTCGCACCAGGGGCAGCTCCAGACGGCTGGCAAGCTGCTGCAGATCCAGGCCGTCAAAGGTGCGGTTTGCAAGGGTTACCAGCAATGATTGGCGTTGAGACATGGCTTCACCTTTCGTCGTGGGCAAACATGCAACAGTTTACCGGTGCGAGCCCCGTCAAGACGAACTGAATGGTGTGATCTAATTCTCGCCGGGTTTTCCGTCGACTCTGTAGATCTCGCGGACTGCCTCATCGGTGCGCTGGCGGGCCTCCGCCGCGGAATCGGCCGTGGCGAGGACCAGGGTGCCGTCGCCAAGCATCCGCACCGTCACCTCCTCCACCGCCATCGCCGCGGCGAGCGCGGCCTGCGACGGGTGCCCCTCCAAAAAACGCACCGCGCCCGGGCTGATCAACGTCGAATCAATGGGCAGCCGCTGCGTCGCGTGCGCCTGCAGGTCGAACTGGTTGATGCGCTGGGTGACAAACGTGACCAACCCGTCGCGGCTCGGGCGCGGGGTGACCTGGGAGAAGTAGACATCGTCGCCGGAGACGAACATCTCCACCGAAAAGATGCCGCAGCTGGCCAACGCGCCGGTGATGCGCGCCGCGATGGAGCGCGCGTTATCCATCGCCGCTTCAGGCAGCGGCGCAGGCTGCCAACTTTCGACGAGCTTGCCGTCGCGGTGGCGGGTACCAATCGGCTCGCAG
The DNA here is from genome assembly GCF_001838175.1 of Corynebacterium sp. HMSC034A01. Lineage (NCBI taxonomy): Bacteria > Bacillati > Actinomycetota > Actinomycetes > Mycobacteriales > Corynebacteriaceae > Corynebacterium > Corynebacterium sp. HMSC034A01. Next base: position 157,543 of record NZ_KV835948.1, read on the forward strand.
AACCACGTAGCCAACTCGCCCGTCTCCGGGTCGATGGAGCGCGCGGCAAGGATGGTGACCTCGAAATCGAAGTCGATGAAGCGCTCCACCACCGCACCCTGGCCCAGGCCACGATCGGCGGCGCGCCACGCATCAGCGAGATCCCCGTCGCTGTGCACAATGCTGAAGCCCTCGCCGTCCTTGCTGGTCGGCGCCTTGACCACGCAGGGGTAGCCGATCCGATCCACCGCGTCGTGCATCTCCTGGGGAGTCGAGGCGTACTCGTAGTCCAAAACGGGAAGGCCCAGCTCCTCGTTTGCCTGCTTACGCACGGCCATCCGGTCCGCCGTGTGGCGGCACGCCTCCACCGACGGGGCCACCACCGCGCCGACGCGCTGTGAGACCTCCTCCACCGTCTCGATCGTGTCCTCGGCATCGCCCGACGTGACGATGATGCCCGGGTAGAACACCTCCGCGATACTCGCGGCGCCGATGCGGGTGTCAAACCCCATGCGCTTGTAGGCCTGCTCCAGGTCCAGCGCCATCGCAGACTCGCCCAGGATCAGCGCCCGGCGCGGCATCTCCGCCGGTTCCTCGCTGGTAGCGGGCGCGGCGGGGACGGTGGGGATGGCGCCCGTGTCGTCGGCGGAGCGGTCTGTGTTGGCCCCGGTGTTTGGGTTGGGGTTGGGCCCGGCTGGGCGCTCGGCTGGGCGCTCGGAGGGGTGCTCTGCAGAGTGCGGAACAGTCATGGGAGCTGATTATCCCACAGTTCCAAGTGCGGGCTGGTACGCAAACGCGTGACGTGCGGGGATGGCCGGTTGCCGTACTGGTATTCGCTGGCACGGACCGCTTTCGTTTGCTCGGGCTGCTTGCTACTGTTCTACGCGAAAAGGCTCTACGGAGTCGGAGACTGAAAGCGGGTCTGCTGGTTTTCACCAGCACGGCCCGCTTTCGTTTGCGTTTACTCGGACAGACCCTGGGATCTTCACCCTGGGATCGGCCGGAGTTGTCAGTGGGTGAATGCGCCA
>NZ_KV835949.1:0-298 GCF_001838175.1 Corynebacterium sp. HMSC034A01
TTTCGCCGATGATGAAAGCATGCGTATTTCCCACGAAGCGATCTACAGCGCCTTGTACATCCAGGGCAAAGGCAGCCTGCGCGCCGAGCTTGAAGCGGTGATGAAGACCCAAGATGTGCTCATCCGCGGCGGGAAGCGCCGAAAAACCCGGCCCCGCAACGCGGGTCTGCTCACCGGCAAGCCGTGGATCAAAGGCGCTGAAATCACCAAGCGCAGCCCAGAAGCCGACGACCGGGCAATCCCCGGGCACTGGGAAGGCGATCTTGTCATCGGCAAAGGCGGCAAAAGCGCGCTGATC
>NZ_KV835950.1:0-733 GCF_001838175.1 Corynebacterium sp. HMSC034A01
AGTACTCGAACGCGCGGATATGAGCTGCAAGCCACGCGTCCTGGCGCTCATCCGCGCACGCGCAGGCGAACACCATGCCCGAATACGGCAGCGAAGCGACAAAGATGCTGACCTTCGAGCCTTGTCCGCCGGTGGGGTCAAACAACCGCATCTTCGTGCCTGCCCAGTCCACCTGCATCGTATGGCCCGGGGCATGGGTGATCCTGGCGGTCAGCCCGGCTGCATCAACGTGTTGAGCCACAAGTTGGCGAAACCGCTCGTAGCTGTAGTACCGCTGGCCTGTGCCCGCAGGCTGTGCGGTGTAGCGGCCCCACAGCACCTGCAGGGTCACCTTGTTGCGCCCGGTGCGCGCTTTGGCGACAGCGTCGAAATCGATCGGGACGAAATCCCCCTGAGCATGGCTGCGCCCGTCGACGAACCAGTCCGCCAGCTCATGATCCGCAACCCCACGAAGTTGCTCACGGGTTGTGATGTTGTGTTCCACCAGCGCATCACGAGCCTTTTGCACCGTGGTGTGCGAGCACCGCGAACTCGAACAGATTTGGCGGACAGACCAGCCTTTGAGCACTTGATCCATTACCGCCCGGTAGTCAGTCACAATCAGACTCCTCTGGTAACGCCGCGTGCCCTGAAGTCACGCGGTCACCAGAATCCTCCCCCGGACTGTTACTGGATGCTCACCAATGCGTTATTCGATACTCACCACGGTGTTACTAGATACGACCGCGCAACA
>NZ_KV835951.1:0-213 GCF_001838175.1 Corynebacterium sp. HMSC034A01
GGTCAAGTCCCGTGTAGTGGTGTAGCCGTTTGTGCTTTCGGCTCGGTATGAAGTTGGGGGTTTGGTTAGGCGGTTAGCTGGTGGTGGTCGCCATGATCGTCTCCTGGGTGGTGCATGAGGTGTTTGGTCTGTTCGAGTGCGGATAGTGACATGTAGCGTTTTTGTTGGATCCAATCGTCGTGTTGCTCGGCAAGGACGGCGCCAACAAGCCGG
>NZ_KV835952.1:0-8804 GCF_001838175.1 Corynebacterium sp. HMSC034A01
CGGTCGGCGACCACACGCGTGTTCAGCCCAATCGCAGACCTCGCGGGCAGACGCCCCAGCCAAAAACCTCTCAACCGCACCATCACGGATATCAGATGGAAACCCTGCGGGCATCGGAATACCTTCCAGCCCCCAACACTCCAACTTTCTGTCCGCGCTCCCCCAGGGGCCGATTAGCTGGACCCTTGTAGCTGGATCCGCGAGCGGTAGCGGCCGGGCGGGGAGGGCCGGACCGCCCCGTGCCTGCGGGCAGGGTTTAGGGTCTGAAGGCATGTTGAAATCCCGCCCCGTAACCCGCCCCGCAGCTGCCCTCGCAGCCACCCTCGCCGCCGCCTGCGTCGCCCTCGGCGCCCTCGGCACCCCAAGCACCGCCGCCGCAGCCCCCGCACTCGCCGCGCCCGGTGCGCCGATCGCCATGCTCGACGAAGGCTCCGACTCCTTCGCCGACACCGCGCGGTGCAGCCAGGGCCCGGTTGGTACCGTGCGCACCCCGGACGGTGAGACGAAGCAGGTGATGGTCACCGCGGCGCACTGCCTCGAGTCCAAGAGCAAGACTGTCCGCCCGGTCGTGTTCACGCCGCTGCGTGAAGGCGGCAAGGTGGGCTACCCGCGTGTGGGTGACGTCGATAGGCAACGCACCCCGTTTGAACTGGGCAACGGCGAGTTGATGGACTTCTACCGCATCATCGACGAGCCCGACTGGGCGACGGTGCGCCTCGCGCCCGGTGTGGAGGCGTCGGGCGCGGCGTCGTCGGTGGACCAGAAGGGCCGCGGCCCGTCCGCGCCGGTGCCAATCACCGGAGTGAAGGACTACCGCAACCTGCGCGGCGACGAGCTGATCAGCTTCGACAACGCCGGCCAGCCCATCTGCAAGGACGGGATGCGCACGGGCCGTTCTTGCGGCGTGCAGATGTTCCGCACCCAGAACTTCGTGTGGCACTTCGGCGTGGGCTACGAGTCGGGCGATTCCGGCGGCATCAACTACGATCCGCGCACCGGCGAGGCTGTGGGGCTGAGCATCATCGGCTTCGGCCCGCTGGGCAACTCGCAGCAGGTGGATCGCGCTCTTGAGGACGCCTACGGCATCCCCGACGGCCAGGTCAACGAGGCGTTCACCCCGGCGGCCCCTGCCCCGCGCGCCGACTTCGCGCCGTTGTACGAGGAGGTCGGGCAGTTCTCCCCTGACAAGGCACCGCAGCTTGTCGACGGCCCCCAGCCACGCGAGCTGCTCGACCGCGCCGTCATGGGCGCGCAGGCGGACGCGGCGCGGTTCAGCGCGGAAGCCGCGCAGCTGCCGCAGGCTGAGGATCCGGTCGTGGCGGCGCAAGACCTCGCCAGCCGCGCAGGCGTGGCGGCGCAGCAGCACGCCGACGATGTGCGCGGCGCCGTCGACGCGTTCCTACGTTAAATCACACCGCTGACCTCTGGCGTGGTTTTCGGCGCGATCAGCGGACTCGCGCGTTAAGGTTATTCTCATGCGATTCAGTCTCCGAACACCAGCCGTAGCACTCGCGGCAGCCAGCATCCTTGCAGCTCAAACTATTCCCGCACCGGCGGAAGCCGCGCCCGCGCTCGTCGCACCCGGCGCGCCGATGCGCGTGTTCCCGCAGGATCCGCCGAAAACAATCGACCTGCCCACCGGCGAGAAGCTGACCATGCCGCGTGACGGCTGGGCCGGCACCTGCTCCCAGGGCCCCAACGGCACCCTGCACTTGCCCGGCAAGGAGCCGCAGCGCGTGATCCTCACCGCGTCGCACTGCGTGAACACCATGCCCGGCTTCCCGGAGGTGAAAAACGAGTTCTACGCCCCCGTGGGCACCGAGTACAAGCGCATCGGCGAGCGCGTGGCGTCCAACCACGTCACCCCGGAAGCCATGAGCCTGGGCAACCCGATGCAGTCCATCCGCACCGCCGACTGGGGCGTGGTGCGCATCGACGACGGCGTGACCGAGACCGGCCTGTCTCACTCCCGCGACTTCAACGGCGGCGTGCAGGGCGAGCCGGTGAAGATCACGCACGTGCGCGACTTCCGCACGCTCGCTCCGGGCGAGGTCTCGGTCGACAACTTCGGCCAGCCCATCTGCAAGGACGGCGCCACCACGGGCCGCACCTGCGCCAAGCAGATCGGCCGCACAAGAAACGGCATCTACAGCTGGGGGCTGAACTACGTGCAGGGCGACTCCGGCGGCGTGAACTTCGACCCCCGCGACGGCGCCGCGGTCGGCGTGTCCTCCATGACGCTCGGGCCGCTCGGCAAGGCGCAGCCTGTGGACCGCATTATCGAGGACGCCTACGGCATCCCCGACGGCCACGTCAACGAAGTGTTCACCCCCACCGACTCCACCGCGCCGCGCGAGAACTTCACCACCTCCGGCGATGAGGAAGAGCGCGTCGCGGCCGAGATCAAGCAGCTCAACCCCGACTTCAAGCAGCCGGCACCTCGCGAGGAGCTCCGCAAGGCCGTCGACAATGCCCAGCAGGAAGCGGCCGGCCTAGCGCAAAAGGCCTCGCAGGGCCAGTTCGACCCGGCGGAGATCAACCGCGCCATCGGATACCACTCAGACCGCATCGGCTACTGGGGCGGGGCCTCCATCGGCGAGGAGATTGGCAAGCGCCTCTAGCTACATTCCGCCGGCGTCCCGGGTGGCCTCGCCCGGGACGTAGCCGGACAGGGTGTCGGCGTAGACCTCCATCAGTTTGTCCGCCGAGGCGGCCCAGCTAAACGCTTTCGCGTGGCTGACGGCCTGTTCACCCATGTGGATGCGCGTGGGATCGTCGATAAGCAACTGTTCGAGTGCTTCCGCCCACGCCTCCGTGCCGTGGCCCTGAACCAGCAGCCCCGTCTCCCCGTCCGCGACCGCGAGCGGGAGGCCCCCGACGCGCGCCGCGACGACCGGGGTGCCCGCGGCCTGCGCCTCCACCGCGACCAGCCCGAAGCTCTCGTTGTAGCTGGGCACCGCCACAATGTCCGCGGCCTGGTAGATACTCACCAGCTCCTCCGGCGGCCTCGGCCCGAGGAAACGGGTGCAGCCGCCGATGCCCTCTTCCGCGGCGAGCTCGCGGTAGCGCTCCACCGACGAGCCCGCACCACTCGCGCCGCCGCAGATGATCACGCGCAGCGGGCCGTCGACGCGGCCGCGGCGCACCACTTCCCCCATCGCCTGAATGAGCACCTGCGGGCCCTTGAAATCCTGCAGCCGGCCCACAAACGCCACCACCTTCGCGTGCAGCGGGATACCCAGGTGGCGCCGCGCCAGCTCCGTGTTGCGGTTCGTTCCGGGGGTAAACAGCTCCGTGTCCGCGCCGGGGCTGACCACGGAAATCTTCGCCGGGTCCACGTCGTAGAAGCGCGCGAGCTCGCTGGTCTCGTCCTCCGTGTTGACCACCAGGACCTCGGCGTTGTCCACCAGCTGCTGCTCGCAGATGCGGCGCGCCTCCGACTCCGAAGCGTCAGTGGCGTAGGCGTTTTTCACCGCCGCCCAGGTATGCCCGGTGTGCACCAGCGGGATGCCGGCCAAGTCCGCCAACAGCCACCCCACCTGGCCGGAGAGCCAGTAGTGGGAATGGATCAGGTCGTAGTTTTCGTCGTTCGCGCGGGCGAACTGCACCACCCCGCCGGAAAACGCGGCGAGCTGGGTGGGCAAGTCGTCCTTCTCCAGCCCCTCGTAGGGCCCGGCCACCACGTTGATAACCCGGTAGCCGGGCTCCACCTCCACCACCTCGCCCTGGCTGGGGCGGGTCGCGCGGGTGAACACGTCCACCGTGGTGCCCTGCCGGGCCAGCTGGGTGGCGGTGTTGTGGACGTAGACGTTCATGCCGCCCGCATCACCCGTCCCCGGCTGCTCGAGCGGGGAGGTGTGCATTGAGATCATGGCGACGCGCATGCGGGCAAGACTAGCGCGGCGGGTGGGTGGACGGAGCGGAATAGTTCACTATCCCCAGGTCACCAAAAGCTCACGGCGGAATGATTCACGGGCGAATGAACGATCCCGCATACCCGCACCCGTCAGTGGGCGGCGTGGCGGTGCCAGGACCCGAAGTCGGCGGCGACCGTGGCCGCGAGGTGCTGGTACGCCTTCAGTGTTGTCGGGGCGACGCGCTCCAGGTCCACCACGGCGCCTTCGGCGAGGTGGCGGTCGTAGGGGATGGTGTGCACCGCGCGGGTTCGAGAGGCAAAGTGGTCGGCGACCTTGCCCATGTCGATGGTCGGCTTACCCGGCGCGGACGCGGAGATGACCACGACTGCGTTGGCGGCGAGCTGGTCGTAGCCGTGCAGGTTCAGCCAGTCCAGGGTGGCCGACGCGGACTGTGCTCCGTCGAGCGCCGGCGAGGTCACCAGCACCAGCGTGTTGGCCAGATCGAGTACGCCCGCCATGGCCGAGTGCATCAGGCCTGTGCCGCAGTCGGTGAGGATGACGTTGTAGTGGTGCTGCAGGATGTCGATGGCGCGGCGGTAGTCGCCCTCCGAGAACGACTCGCTGACGGCTGGGTCGCGCTCGGAGCCGATGACCTCCAGGCGCGAGGACGCCTGGTTGGTGTAGGCGCGTACCTGCGGATAGCGCTCCGTGCCCGGCGCCTGCAGCAGGTCGCGGATGGTCGCCGGCGGTGCGGTGGCAGCGCGCTGGGCGAGGGTGCCCAGGTCCGGGTTGGCGTCGACGGCGATGACGCGGTCGCCGCGGGTCTGCGCGAACACGCCGCCGAGTGCGACTGTGGTGGTGGTTTTGCCCACGCCGCCTTTCAGGCTCATCACGGCGATGCGGTAGTCGCCGCGCAGGGGTGCCCGGATGGCGTCAAAAAGCTGCTGCTGCTCCAGCTCCCGCCGGGAACCGCCCGGGTTGATGCGGCCGCGCGTAGCGGAGTGGATGAGCTTGCGCCAGCCCTGCTTTGGCGGCGCTTTCACCGGGTCCACCAGGTTGGACTGGTCCAGCACCGCAGGTGGCGTGAGCTCAAACCCGGCGTCAGCGTCAGCGGACGGCTCGAAATAGGTAGTCATGGTCTCCCCCAATTCCCCCTTGCATGGTTTCGCGCCACAGCCTAGGGCAAACCCGCGTGTGCCGCAGCGCAACAAACCTACTGCAACGTAAGTTACACTTGTCGCTATCTTGTTTCGTCCAACTAACCATAAGGAGGGCCTCCGTGGGAGCCTTTGACACCAAAGCCTGGATCGACCACTACGCCAAGTGGACCGACCCCGCCCCCAACACGGGGACGGACACCCTCGTGAGCTGGTTCAACCAGGCAGTGGCCATGCAGCCGAAAAGCACGGCCACCTGGTTCATGGGCAAAACGATGACCTACGCGGCACTGAACGAACAGGTCGCCCGCGCCGCCGCCGGGCTGACACAACTGGGCGTGCGCCGCGGCGACCGCGTGGCCGTCGCACTGCCGAACTGCCCGCAGCACGTCATCGCCGTCACCGCCATCCTGCGCCTGGGCGCGACCGTGGTGGAGCACAACCCGCTCTACACCGCGGCGGAACTTCAGCCGCAGTTCGAAGACCACGGCGCCCGCATCGCAATCGTCTTCGACCGAGTCGCGGGCACGTTTACGCAATTAACCCAGAACACCCAGCTCGAAACCGTGGTGGCAGTGAACATGCTCGAAGAAACCCCGCTGCACCTGCGCGCGGCGCTGTCGCTGCCCATCCCGCCGGTGACCAAACTGCGCGCCGAGCTGACCCAACCCGCCCCCGACGCGATGCCGTGGCGCGAGTTCATGCGGCAACGGTCCCGCTCCGTGCACTTCCCACAGATCACCCAAGAGATGCAGGCGTTCATCCTCTACACCTCGGGCACCTCCGGCAAGCCCAAGGGCGCGCCGCTGACGCATGGCAACATCGTGGCAGTGCTCAAGGCCGGCATGGAGTGGCTGGAGGACTGGGGCGCGGTGCGCGAGAAAGTTCTCGGTGTGCTGCCCATGTTCCACATTTACGGCCTGGCGTTGAACTACGCGCTGCCGCTGACCATCGGCGCGGAGATGGTGCTCGTTCCGGCGCCGAAGCCGAAGCTCTACCAGGCTGCGATCACAAAAACGCGCCCGACCGTGCTTCCTGGTGTGCCCACCCTCTACGACAAGATCATCGACTGGGCGGTGGAAACCAACGCGGATCTCTCGTCCATCCACACCTCCATCTCCGGCGCGTCCACCCTGCCTGTGGAAACCATCGAGCGCTGGGAAGCCGCCACCGGCGGGCGTCTCATCGAGGGCTACGGGCTGACCGAGACCGCCCCAATCCTGGCCGCCAACCCCCTCGACGGCACGCGGCGCCCCGGCTACATCGGCCTGCCGTTTCCCAACACCGAGATCCGCATCGCCGACCCGGACGACCCGTCGCGCACCATGCCCGACGGCGAACCCGGGGAGCTGCTCGCGCGCGGCCCCCAGGTCTTTTCCGGCTACCTCAACAGCCCCGAAGCCAACGAGCGCGCGTTCCACGACGGCTGGTTCCGCACTGGCGACATGGCCGTCATGGAGCCGGACGGCTGGATCAAACTGGTCGCGCGCATCAAGGAAATGATCATCACCGGCGGCTTCAACGTCTACCCCGACGAGGTCGAAGGCGTGATGCGCAACCACCCGGACATCGAGGACATCGCAGTCGTGGGCCGCCCGCGCCCGGACGGCTCCGAGGATGTCGTCGCCTGCATCACGCTTATCGACGGCTCCGCCCTCGACCCCGACGGCCTCAAGGCCTACGCCCGGCAGCGCCTGACCCGCTACAAGGTCCCGCGCGACTTCTACCACTTTGACCAGCTCAACCGGGACCAGACCGGCAAGATCAGGCGGCGGGAAGTGCGCGACACGCTCCTCCAGTTGCTTACGCAACCGTAGGTTCGGGGATGAGAAAAGCGTAGGGTGGTGCGCATGGCTCTCACCCCATCCAACGTCAACGACGAAAAACCCTGGCTGCAGTACTACCCCGAGTGGACCGCACACTCGCTGGAATACGGCGAGAAAACCCTCGGCGAGCTGTACCAGGAAAACCTGTCGAAGAACGTCTCTCGCATCGCCACCAGGTTTTTCGGACGCACCCAAACCTTCGGCGAGCTCGACCGCGAAGTGCGCCGCGCCGCCGCCGGGCTGAAGGCCTTCGGTGTGCGCCCCGGCGACCGCGTGGCCATCATGCTGCCCAACTGTCCCCAGCACGTCGCCGCCTTTTTCGCCGTGCAGATGATCGGCGGTGTGGTGGTCGAACACAACCCCCTCTACACCGCCCACGAGCTGCGCCCCCAGTTCATCGACCACGGCGCCCGCATCGCCATCGCCTGGGACAAGGCCGCCGACACGCTGGAGAAACTGCGCGCGGACACCCCGCTGGAAACCGTGGTCAGCGTCAACATGACCAAGGCCATGCCGCGCGCCCAGCAGCTCGCCCTGCGCATCCCACTGCCCAAGATCCTGGAGGCCCGTGCGGCGCTCACCGCCACCAGCAAGAACACCTCCCTGCACACGGTGCCCTGGGAGTCGCTGACCAGCTCCGCCATCGGCGGCCTAGGTGCAGACCTGCATGTTCCCGAGGACGTCACCGCGGATTCACCCGCCGTGATCCTCTACACCTCCGGCACCACCGGCACCCCGAAGGGCGCGGCGCTGTCGCACCGCAACCTCATCGCCAATCCGCTGCAGGGCCAGGCCTGGGTCAAGGAGCTGCAAGAAGGCAACCAGCGCATGCTGGCCACCCTGCCGTTCTTCCACGCCTACGGCCTGACGTTCTCCCTGACACTGACCATGCTGGTCGGCTCCGAGCTCGTGCTCCTGCCGGCGCCGAAGACGGACCTGATCATGAAGGCCATCCGCATCACCCCGCCCACCTTCATCCCGGGCGTGCCTACCGTCTTCGAGCGCATCGTGAAGACGGCGAAGAAGAAAAACGTGGACCTCTCCGAAGTCAAGATCGGCTTCTCCGGCGCGTCGTCGCTGCCCGCCGAGGTCATCGAGGACTGGGAGCGCGCCACCGGCGGCCGCCTAGTCGAGGGCTACGGGCTCACCGAAACCTCCCCCATCATCGTGGGCAACCCCGAATCCGGCGACCGCCGCCCCGGCTACATCGGCATCCCCTTCCCCGACACCCAAATCCGCATCGTCAACCCCGACAACCCGGACGAGGACATGCCGTTCGGCGAAGCCGGCGAAATCCTGGCCAAGGGCCCCCAGGTCTTCTCCGGCTACTTCAACAACCCCGAAGCCACCGAGAAGGTCTTCCACGACGGCTGGTTCCGCACCGGCGACATGGGGATCATGGAGGAAGACGGCTTTATCAAGCTGGTCTCCCGCATCAAGGAGCTCATCATCACCGGCGGCTTCAACGTCTACCCGGCGGAGGTCGAGGAGGTCATCCGCACCCACAAGGACGTCGCCGACGTCGCGGTCGTGGGCCGCCCGCGCGAGGACGGCTCCGAGGATGTCGTCGCATGCATCGTGCTTAACGACGGCTCCGCCCTCGACCCCGACGGCCTCAAAGACTTCGCCCGCGAGCGCCTCACCCGCTACAAGGTGCCTCGCACGTTCTACCACTTCGACGAGCTGGCGAAGGACCAGATGGGCAAGATCCGCCGCCGCGAAGTGCGCGACGACCTTCTGTCCAAGCTCGCCGAGCGCTAGCGCTTCGGCGGTGCTGGCGCGGGTCCGGGCGCAGGGCTGGGCGCGGCGGCGTTTAGCGCGTAGCCGCGGCTGGCGGCGACCACCCCAAGGCCCCGCCCGCAGCGCTGTGTCGACTGCTCGGACTGTCAGCCGCTCCACCTCACAGATGGTGAATTTCAAATGGTGAATCCGGCCGGCGGGATCAAGCGGTTAATGCGCCACGT
>NZ_KV835953.1:0-221 GCF_001838175.1 Corynebacterium sp. HMSC034A01
ACGGTTGTGTGGCGGGTGCCTGTGTGTGAAGTTGTTGGGTCGGCGGTAACCTACTCTCCCACTCCCTCCCGGGAGCAGTACCATCGGCGCGGGCGGGCTTAGCTTCCGGGTTCGGAATGGGACCGGGCGTTTCCCCGCCGCCATCAACCACCGACACACCTAAAGAGGGCATGCACGGTGCTGAGTGTTCAGCGTGTGTATGCAATTTGAATTGTCGGCCA
>NZ_KV835954.1:0-24403 GCF_001838175.1 Corynebacterium sp. HMSC034A01
CACGGTGTTACTAGATACGACCGCGCAACAGGCTTGGCGCAGGTGGCGGATCTCTCTGTCGAGAAGCTGGAGATCTCTAACCTTTACGAAACCAACTACGAAGAAGCCGCCCGAAGAGTTCCGTGAGCCCGATTCATCGAGAAAAATCGACGACACCGGAACTCGGCCGGGGAGGGAGAAGGTTTTCTTCTTCTTTTGCACAAAGGCAACTCTACTGACCGTGCCGACATGCAAAAAGAAAAGTGTCTCTTGGAGAAACTCCAAGAGACACGGCTGGTCGGGATAACAGGATTTGAACCTGCGACCTCTTCGTCCCGAACGAAGCGCGCTACCAAGCTGCGCCATATCCCGGTTGTATCCTCAGGCTCTCGCCCGCGGTACTGGCAACACATTACCCCCGGGCGGCGAATCGGCCAAAACGGCAGGTAGCAAGGCCTATTCTCCGCGCTCCACCACCCGGATCAGGCTCGCGGACGGCGGGCAGAACAGGCGCACCGGCGCGTACTTGGACTGGCCCAGGCCGTTGGACACTTCCATCCACATCTTCCCGTACTTGTGCAGCCCGGAGGCGCGCTCGCGGTCGATGTCCGCATTGGTCACAATGGCGCGCTCGCCGGGCAGGCAGATCTGCCCGCCGTGGGTGTGGCCGGCGAGCGCCAGCTGGTAGCCGTCCGCCTCGAACGCGTCCAGCACCCGGCGGTACGGCGCGTGCAGCAGGCCGATGGACAGATCCGCGTCTGCATTTGGCGCGCCGGCGACCTCGGCATACCGGTCCAGCTCGTGGTGCGGGTCGTTCACGCCCGCGAGCGCCAGGCGCACACCGGAGGCTTTGAACTCCAGGCGGGCGTGGGTGGCGTCTTGCCAGCCGCGCTCCACAAACGCGGCGCGCATTCCCTCCCAAGGCAGGTCCTCATACGACGGCTCGCGCTTCGCCCCGGTCAGGTACTTCAACGGGTTGACCGGCCGCGGCGCCCAATAGTCGTTGGTGCCGAACACGAACGCGCCCGGGCGGTTCAACAGCGGGCCCAGGGCGTCCAGCACCCACGGCACCCCGCCGACATCCGACAAGTTGTCGCCGGTGTTGACCACCAGGTCCGGCTCGAGGGCATCCAGGCTGGAGACGAACTCCACCTTCTGGCGCTGTCCCGGGATCATGTGCAGGTCGGACACGTGCAGCACCCGAAATTCCCCGCGCCCGTCCAGCACCCCCGGCTTGAGCAGGGGCAAGGTGTACTCGCGCAGCTGGAAATTGTTGCGTTGGGTGTATCCCCACGTCAGCGCGGCGGCGCCCGTCGATAGGCCAAGTGCTCCGATTCCCGTCAACTTCTTCACCCGCACCACTGTAATCTCGCATGCATGAGTGCACTGAAAGACCAGATCCGCGCAGACCTCAAAGAAGCCATGAAGGCGAAGGAAAAGGAGCGCACCGGCACCATCCGCATGCTGCTGGCCGCGATCCAGACCGCCGAGACCGAGGGCTCCAAGCACGAGGTAGACGACGCGGAGATCCAGAAGATCATCGCCCGTGAGATCAAGAAGCGCCGCGAGTCCGCGGACATCTACAAATCCAACGGCCGCGACGACCTGGCCGAGGCCGAGCTCACCGAGGCGGGCATTCTCGAGGTGTACCAGCCGAAGCAGCTGGATGACGACGAGCTTGCCAAGCTTATCGACGAAGCTATCGCCGAAACCGGCGCCGAGTCCATGGCGCAGATGGGGCAGGTCATGAAGGCCGCCACCGCCAAAGCCGAGGGCCGCGCCGACGGTAAGCGCCTCTCCGAGGCCGTGAAGGCCCGCCTGAGCTAGTCCACTGGATTAGTTTGGGTTGACGCCGGCGGCACCGTTCGGGGCGCCGGCGTTGTTGCCGTTGCCGTTGTTGTTGCTGGCGCCGAAGACGTCGGCGATGGCGTCGCGGGCGTCGTTCAGCGATTGCTCGAGGCCCTCCAGTCCGGGCGGGGCAGCGGGGCTTGGTTGCGGCGGCGCGGTCGGCGAGGGCGCCGGCGCTGAGCTCGGTGGCGCGGTGGGGCTTGCGCTGGGGGCGCCGGCGCCGTCGGAGACGTTCAGCGTCACCGTCGTGTTCGGGCCGTCCTGAACCGCGGAGACGACGGTGCCTGCCGGCGCGCCGGCGCCGTGGACAGTGTTGATCGTGACCGTGTAGCCCTGCGCCTCAAGCTGGGACTTCGCGGCGGAGGAGTACTGGCCGACCACCGCGTCCAGCGCCGCGCGCTTCGTGCCGCGCATGTGTACCGGGCTCGCAGGCGGCAGCCCGCCCGCAGCCGCCCCCGGCACCCCGGCCGCCGCCTGGAACCAGGTATCGGCCGCCTCATTGCCGCCGAACAGTGTGCCGTACTGGCACTGGCGCACCGGCTGGGTGCACAGCGGGGTGGACTGGGTGCCGTCGTTGTAGATGTACGGCGCCGCGGACATGCCGCGGGTGAAGCCCAGAAACGCCGTGGAGTGGTGGGACTCCGTCGTGCCCGTCTTCGCGGCCGTTTGGGCGGACCAGCCGTTGTTGCGGGCGGACGCGGACGCGGTGCCGTCGATAATGTCCTTCGACATGCCGTGCGATAGCGCGCCGGCGACCTCCGGGTCGACCGCCTGCTCGCAGGCGGGACGGTCGATGAAGACCTGCTTGCCGTGTTCGTCCAGCACTTCCTTGATCGGGTTCGGCTCGCACCAGCGCCCGCCCGAGGCCAAGGTGGCGCCAACGTTGGACAGCTCCAGCGCATTCACGGCGAGCGGGCCGAGGGTAAACGCGCCCATGTTCTCCTCCTTCGCCGCCTGGGCGATGGAGCGGCCGTCGCCGAACGAGTTCTCGTCCGCGTAGGAGCGCAGCCCCAGGCGCACCGCCAAATCCACCACCGGGGCTACGCCGGTTTTCTGAATCAGCTCCACAAACGTGGTGTTCGGCGACTGCGCCAGCGCGTCCTGCAGCGTCATGCGCGGGGCGTACGTGCCGGCATTTTCCACGCAGTACGCGCCCGGCGGGCAGTTGGCCGCGCCGCCGCCGCCCATGCCGTAGAGCACCGAGCGCACCGGCGTCTCCAGCATCGTGTTCAATCCGTAGCCCTGCTCCAGTGCCGCGGCGGCGGTGAAGATCTTGAACACCGAGCCCGCGCCCGCACCTACCAGGGACACCGGCTGCGGCAAGATGGTCTGGCTCTGGTCCAGGTCCAGGCCGTAGAAGCGCGAGGACGCCATGGCCAAAATGTCGCGGGAATCCGCGCCGGGACGGATGATGTTCATGACCTCGGCCACGCCCGGGGCGTATGGGCTGACGTTGTTTCGCACTGCGTTGTTGGCCGCTTCCTGCACCGCCGGGTCCAAGGTGGTGGTGATGGTGTACGAGCCGTTGAGGATTTGCTCCATGCCCAGGCCCTTGTCCTCCAGGTAGCGCAGGGCGTAGTCGCACATGAAGCCCTTGTCGCCGGCGGCGATGCACCCCTGCGGGAGCGTCTTCGGCTGCTCGAGAATCCCCAGCGGGGCGCCTGCCAGGCGGTCCGCCTCCGCCTGGTCCAGGTAGCCCTGAGCCGCCATGTTGTTCAGAACCACATTGCGGCGCTGAGTTGCGCCTTCCGGGTTGGTGTACGGGTTGAGCGCTTCCACAGACTGCAGGATGCCGACCAGTAGCGCGGCCTGCGCCGGGTCAAGGTCCCGGGCGGGGACATCAAAGTAGGTCAGCGCCGCCGCCTCGATGCCGAACGAGTGGTTGCCAAAAGAAACGAGGTTGAGATACCTGGTCAGCACCTCGTCCTTTTCCAGTGTCTTGTCCAGGTCGGACGCCATGCGCATCTCGCGCAGCTTGCGGGGGATGGACTGCTCCGTGGCGGCGTTGGCCTCTTCCTCGTTCTCTGCGTCGATGAGCCAGAGGTAGTTCTTCACGTACTGCTGGTTGATCGTGGACGCGCCCTGCTGCACCCCGCCTGCGAGCACGTTGGTCACCATCGCGCGGGCGAAGCCCTGCATGTCAACGCCCTCGTGCTGGTAGAAGCGGCGGTCCTCCGTGGCCACCAGGGCGTCCTTGACGTGCTGGGAGATCCCGTCGCTGGCCACCTCGTAGCGGCGTTGCTTGAAAATCCAAGCCATGGGGGCGCCGGTGGCGTCGTTAATTGTGGTGACGCCGGGGACTTCGCCGTGGGTGAGGTCGGAGAGGTTGGACTGCATCGTCTCGTCGGTGCGGGCGACGGCAGCGCCGCCCAGGCCCGCGATGGGGGCGAGGCAAAGCGCGATGGCCAGCGCCGCCGCAACGAGCGCGGCCAGCAGGCTTCCTAGAGATTTCAGTGCGGACACGCCATTACCTTAAATGACTCGGCCCCCGTGCGGGAATATAAAAGACCCCCCAAAAATGTGACCCATTCGACAGAAATCTTTTTTGTGTGATTACATTTACATGGGACCGCAGATATGCGGTCGGATGTATAAAACTGCGCCCGAGAGACGGCGCAGGTGAACGAGTAAGGAGCACGGCTATGACCACGGCTTTGGGTAACACCGCGCAGCGAAACGCACAACGGACCACGTCCCGCAAGTGCGACGCATCCGGACATCTCGTTTTTGACCGGGGGGATTGGGTAACTCACGCACAGTGCCGCGGCAAGGATCCGGACGCCTTGTTTGTCCGTGGCGCGGAGCAACGCAAGGCCGCCGCGATCTGCCGCGCCTGCCCGGTGCTCACCGAGTGCCGCGCGGACGCGCTGGACAATAAGGTCGAGTTCGGCGTTTGGGGCGGGTTGACGGAGCGTCAGCGCCGCGCGGTGCTGCGCAAGAATCCGCACGTGACCGACTGGGCAGAGCACCTCTCCGCCGGCGGCGAAGTTGTCGGCCTGTAGGTAGTCTTGGGCGCCATGACGAAATGGGAGTACGCAACGGTTCCGTTGCTCACGCACGCCACCAAGCAGATTCTGGACACCTGGGGCGAGGACGGCTGGGAGCTCGTCTCCGTCACGCCGGGTCCGACCCAGGACAACGTTGTCGCTTACATGAAGCGGGAGGTCGAATAAATGTGGACTGATCGTCTGAAGGAGCTCGGCATCGAGCTGCCCACCGTCGCCGCGCCGGTGGCGGCGTACGTTCCCGCCGTGCAGGCCGGCAACCAGGTCTGGACGTCCGGCCAGCTGCCGTTTACCGACGGCAAACTGCCCGCCACCGGCAAGGTCGGCGCGGAGGTCACCGAGGAGGCCGCCTACGGCTACGCCCGCCAGGCTGCGCTCAACGCGATTGCGGCGGTGGACGACCTCGTCGGCCTGGACAACGTCGCCCGCGTGCTCAAGATCGTCGGTTTTGTCGCCTCTGACCCGGCGTTTACCGGCCAGCCCGCCGTGATCAACGGTGCCTCCGAGCTCATGCAGGAGGTCTTCGGCGAGGCCGGCGCGCACGCCCGCTCCGCAGTGGGTGTGGCGGCACTGCCGATGGACACGCCGGTCGAGGTCGAGCTCGTCGTCGAGCTGAAGAGCTAGAACACCAATAAACGGCTGCTAAGCGGGTACGCTGGGGCACATGCAACATCCCGCTTACAGCCAACTGCGCCCTGTGACCGCCAACGCCGCGGTGGTTCTGGCGCCGAACCCCAGCTACGCGGCGCTCGAGGGGACCAACTCCTGGGTGATCAGGGGTGAGGGGGATCAGCGAAGCATCGTCGTTGATCCGGGTCCGGAGGACGAGGGCCACCTCAACGTCCTCCACTCCAAGGCGGGGGAGGTGGCGCTGATTTTGCTCACGCACCGCCACCACGACCACGCCGATGGCGCGGAGCGTTTCCGCCAGCTCACCGGCGCGCCGGTTCGCTCGCTGGATCCGCAGTACAGCTCGGGGGCGGACCCGCTTATCGACGGTGAGGTGGTCGCCGTC
Source organism: Corynebacterium sp. HMSC034A01 (assembly GCF_001838175.1). NCBI lineage: Bacteria > Bacillati > Actinomycetota > Actinomycetes > Mycobacteriales > Corynebacteriaceae > Corynebacterium > Corynebacterium sp. HMSC034A01. The sequence goes on from NZ_KV835954.1 coordinate 5,848, forward strand.
GACGGCATCACCCCACGCCTGAAGGTTGTGGCCACCCCGGGTCACACCAGCGATTCCGTGTGCTTCTTTGTCTACCCGGGCGACCCGGAGACCACTGAGCTGGAGGGCATCATCACCGGCGACACCATCGCCGGCCGCCACACCACCATGATCTCCGAGACTGACGGCGACCTGGGCAAGTACCTGGACACCCTGGAGCTCCTGGAGGAGCAGGGCAAGGACATCCCGCTTCTGCCGGGCCACGGCCCCGAGGGTGCGGACCTGTCGGCGTACGCCCGCAAGTACATCGACCGCCGCAACCAGCGCCTGGAGCAGATCCGTGAAGCGCTGAAGACGCACGGCGAGAACGCAGACATCAACACCCTGGTCGACGCGATCTACGACGATGTCGACCCGGTGCTGCGCGGCGCCGCCGAGCAGTCCACCCGCGTGGCCCTGCGCTACCTGAAGGCCGCGCCCTAAGGGTGAGGCAAAAGAAAAGGCCCAGCCACCGCGGCTGGGCCTATTTTTTGTCCCTCACTCGGGTTTTGTAGGGATCGGCACTTTACCGGTTTTCGGTTTGTAAACCCCCAGGTCAGATTTTCGCGTTGCCGAGTTTTGCACAACCCGGCCCACGAAACCCGTGCACCTACCGGGCGCGACGGGCCAGGTGCTCGGTGTCGACGATGAGCACGCTCTTGCCCTCCAGGCGGATCCAGCCGCGGTGGGCGAAGGTGGCCAACGCCTTGTTCACCGTCTCGCGGGAGGCGCCGACGAGCTGGGCGATCTCTTCCTGCGTCAGGTCGTGGTTGACGCGCAGCGCGCCGCCTTCGTGGGTGCCGAAGCGGTTGGCCAGCTGCAGCAGCGTCTTGGCCACGCGGCCGGGCACGTCGGTGAAAATGAGGTCTGCCAGCGAGGCGTTGGTGCGGCGCAGGCGGCGGGCCAGGACACGCAGGAGCTGCTGGGAGATCTCCGGGTGGCTGTCAATCCAGGTGCGCAGCATGGTGGAGTCCATGGTGGCGCAGGTGACTTCGGTGACGCACACGGCGGAGGAGGTGCGCGGGCCCGGGTCGAAGATGGACAGCTCGCCGAACATGTCGGACGGGCCCATCACGGACAGCAGGTTTTCACGTCCGTCCGGAGCGTGTCGGGCGAGCTTAATCTTGCCTTCGACGATGATGTAGAGGCGGTCGCCGGGTTCGCCTTCGTCGAAGATGGTGGTGCCTTTGGGGAAGGTCTCCGTATCCATTTCGCTGATCAGCGCGGCTACTGCTTCCGGGTCCACGCCCTGGAAAATGCCGGCGCGGGCGAGTGTGTCCTGTACGCCTTCCATGAATCCTCCTCGGTTGGGACGGCCAGGGGCAGTGGTTGCAGTCACTTTCGCGTAACTTTTTAGCAGCCGTCACAGTGCGACTCGCACTTTACCACCCAAGTGCGGTCTTGGTCAGGCGGTTGACCAAGTTGGTGTTAATCCACCACGCGCGCCTCGAGCCGTTCCATCGCCAGGGGGAACGCTCCGAGCACCAGCGGGACCAGCACAACGAGTATCAGATTCATAGGTGTCATTTTACGCCACGCATAACTAGCATGTCGGTCATGTCCTCCACCACGCCGAAGAAGCACCGCCGCCCCGGATCCCACCCGGCGGCGAAGGGCTCGGAGACGGATATCGGGCGGACCAGGCGCGCCCGCCGCATCAACCGCACGCTCGCGGAGACGTTCCCCGGCGCACGTGCTGAGCTAGACTTTTCCAACCCGCTGGAGCTGCTGGTGGCCACGGTGCTTTCGGCGCAGACCACGGACGTGCGCGTCAACATGGTCACCCCGGCGCTGTTTGCCAAGTATCCCACGGCACACGCGTACGCGGAGGCGGATCAGGCGGAGGTGGAGGAGATCATCCGCTCCACCGGCTTTTACCGTTCGAAGGCCAAAAACCTCATCGGTTTGGGGCAAAAGCTCGTCACCGATTTCGGCGGGGAGGTGCCCACCAAGCTGGAGGATCTGGTCTCGCTTCCTGGCGTGGGCCGGAAGACGGCGCATGTGGTGCGCGGCAACGCGTTCGACATGCCGGGGCTGACGGTGGACACACACTTCCAGCGCCTGGTGGGGCGCCTCATGCTCACCGACGAGACGGATCCGGTGAAGATCGAGCACGCGATCGCGAAGCTCATTGAGCGCCGCGAGTGGACCATGTTCTCCCACCGCATCATTTTCCACGGCCGCCGCATCTGCCACGCCCGCAAACCTGCGTGCGGCGTGTGTCCGATCGCGTTCGACTGCCCCAGCTTCGGCGCCGGCCCGGTCGAGCCCGAGGCGGCCGCGGACCTGGTCACGGGCCCGGAGCGCGAGCACATTCTGGGGCTCGCATGAAGCGCGCGATCTGGGTGAGTGTTGCGGTCATCGTGGCGGCAACGGTGCTGCTCGTGCTCGGAGTGCGCAGTTTGCTTGTCGACGATCAACCAACGGGGGACCCTGTGGCCGTCGAGAAGCACATGCCCCAACGACCCGATTGCCCGGCTGGGCTGGATCTGCCGTGCCTCGGCGGGGACATGGCCGGCGAGGCCAAGGAGATCACCGTGGTCAACGTGTGGGCCTGGTGGTGCCAGCCGTGCCGCGCGGAGCTGCCGGCGGTGGAGGAGTTCGCGCGCACGCACCCGGAGTACACCGTGGTGGGCGTGCACGCGGACCAGAACGCGGGCAACGGCGCTGCGCTGCTGGAGGATCTCGGGGTGGGCCTGCCCAGCTACCAAGACGACTCGGGCGCCTTCGCCGCGGAGCAGGGCCTGCCGCCGGTGGTGCCGGTGACGGTGGTGCTGCGCGGCGGCGAACAGGTGGCGGTGTTTGCCAAGGAGTTCACCTCGGCGTCAGAACTCGCCGCGGCGGTCGAAGGAGCGCTGTAAATGGATGCGCCATTGCGCCCGGACCGCGCGCCGCTGTGGCTGAAACCCCTGGTGGAAGCCATCGAGGGCGGCGGGGCGGCGATCCCGCGTCGGCTGCTGTCGCCGCGCGTGCTACAGAAAGACGGCGCGGACCAGGCCGCGGTGTTGATCCTGTTCGCCGGCGACCCGCGCGCCACCGAGCTGCCGCAAGACGCGCGCGTGCTGATCACGCACCGCACCCCGCGCATGCGCAGCCACTCCGGCCAGATGGCGTTCCCCGGCGGTCACATCGACCCCGGCGACGGCGGGCCTGTGGATGCCGCGCTGCGCGAGGCGTGGGAGGAAACCGGCCTGGACCCGGACAGGGTGGTCCCGCTGGCCATGCTGGACGCGGCCACCACCGGCGGCAGCAACCGGCGCGTGCGGCCTGTGGTGGCGTTCACCCCGGAGCCGGGCGAGGTCTACCCGGCCAGCGAGGAGGAGACGGACGCGGTGTTCTTCGTGCCGGTGCGCGAGCTGGTGGACCCGCGAAACCGGGCGATGCTGGGGATTCAGGAATGGTCGGGGCCAGCGTTCTGGGCAGGCGAGTTTCTGGTGTGGGGCTTTACCGGTGTGCTGCTCGCCGTGGTGCTGAAGCTGGGCGGCTGGGTGCGGCCCTGGGACGAAAAGCCCGGCGACTTGCGGGCTGCGCTGGCGCGTTCTGCCAACCGTGAGCGGTAACATCACCGGAATGCACCTGGTTATCGACGTCCTGCTCGCGCTCGCCGTCGTCGCCGCCTTTATCAGTGGCTGGCGCCAGGGGGCGCTGTCTGCGGTGCTGTCCGCGGTCGGCGTCGTGGCGGGCCTGGTTATCGGGCTTGCGCTGGCGCCGTTCGCGCTGGATTTGTCAGATTCCCAGACGGTGCGCATCGTGCTGCTCATCGCCCTGGTTGTGCTGTTTGTGGGGCTGGGCAACCTCGTCGGCGTCACCGTCGGCGGAAGCCTGCGCGGCCGGGTGCGCTCCCGGGGTCGCCGCGTGCTGGATTCCGCACTTGGCGCGACGTTCCAGTCGGTGGCGGTGGCCGCGGTGCTGTGGTTCATCTCCATCCCGCTGGCCGCCTCGGTGCCGGGCGAGATCGGCGACGGCATCCGCTCGTCGCGCGTCTTCGGCACCATCAACGCCGCCGCCCCCGAGACGGCCTCCAAGCTTCCGGCGAGGTTCGCCGCGCTTCTCGACGAATCCGGGCTGCCGCCGCTGGTTTCCCCCTTCCATTCGCCGGGTGGGGCGCAGGTGGCGGCGCCGGATGGATCCGTGGTGGAACCGGAGGTTGTGGAGAAGCTGCGCCCCAGCGTGGTGCACGTGATGGGCGACGCAGAAAGCTGCCGGCGGCGCCTGATGGGCACCGGTTTTGTTATCGAGGACGGCTACGTGCTCACCAACGCGCACGTCGTGGCCGGCACCGAGCGGGTGGCCCTGGACACCGTGGTAGGGGTCAAGCCGGCGCAGGTGGTCCTGTTCGACCCGGACACCGACATCGCGGTGCTGCGCGCCGAGCAGCTGGGGTTGCCGGAGCTGCGCTGGGCCGAGAGTGGGCTGGGGATTAGCGACAGTGCCGTAGTGATGGGCTACCCCAAATCCGGCCCGTTCGAGGCGGCGCCGGTGCGCATCCGCGGCAAGCTGGAAATCGCGGGCCCGGACATCTACACCACCGGGCGTGTGGAGCGTGAGGCGTACACCATCCGCGGCAACATCCGCCAGGGCAACTCCGGCGGGCCGCTGCTCACCCCGGACGGCGAGGTCGCGGGCATGATCTTCGGTGCGTCTCTGGACACCTCAGAAACGGGATACGCGCTGACTGCACACCAGGTGCAGCAGCGCGTAGGGGATGTGCGGAGCTTGACGCGCCCCGCGGATACGCAAGCGTGCGTTAGCGGGTAACGGCGGCGGAGCCGGTACGCGGCAGAGAAGAGCCGGTGCCGGAGGAGGTGTAGAGACCTGCCTCGTCCTTAGCCAGGTTCTTCTGCGCCTGGCCCGGCTTGAGGTTCTTCAGCTCGTTGACCGACTCGATGGTCTTCTCGGGCGCCTTGATCTTCTTGATCTTCTTGAAGCCGATGAACGCGAGCAGGCCGGCCAGCGCCAGCATGACCAGGAAGACGATCAGGAACGCCCAGCCGCGGTGCATCCAGGACGCGAGCATCTCCGCGATGGCGAAGAAGAGGAAGAAGGAGGAGTACAGGGCGATCACGCCGGCCACGGCGAACAGGCCGCCGCCCATCGCGCCCTTCTTCACCTCGCCGACGACCTCGGCCTTGGCCAGCTCGATCTCGCCGCGGACCAGGGTGGAAACCTGCTGGGACGCGTTGGAGATCAGCGTGCCGATGGAGTCGTTGCCCGGCTGGGTGGCGTAGGTGTCGCGCAGCGGGATGGAGTCCACCTTGGCGTTCACGGCGGTGGAGCCGCTGGTGTAGAGGCCTTCGTTGCTCACTTGTAGTTCACCTTCCTGGGTGGCTTTTACACGGCACCCGGGAAGGTGCCTGGAATTCTTCACACGATGTTAGCGATGTATGGAGGCATTTGCCCGAATCGGGGTAGAAAAGTAAAGCATGAGGGGCCTGAAACGTATAGGTAAGGCAATTGTCTGGTTTCTCGGCGTGATTGTGGTGCTGGCGCTGGTGGTCGCTGGTCTGCGCGCCTACAACGCGAACAAGTACCCGATCTCGCAGGCCGACGCCTCCGGAGGCGCAAGTGCCGCCGAGTATCCGGAAGGCGAGAGGGTGCGCAAGATTTCCGGCGAGTACCTCAACGGCTTCCACTTCCAGCCCGCCGAGGGCGCGCCCGAGCGCCGCGGCGTGGTGGTGGTCTACGGTGGCTCCGAGGGCTCTCCGGACTACTCGCGGGCCGAAGCGCTGGCCAACGACGGCTACGAGGTGCTCAGCCTGTACTTCTTCGGCCAGGACAACCAGCGCTCGACGCTGGCGGAGGTGCCGCTCGAGCAGTTCGACGAAGTCACCGACTACATCGACGAGCATGTGGCGGACCCGTCGCCGGTGACGGTGGTGGGCACCTCCAAGGGGGCGGAGTTCGCCGCGCTTGTGGCCGCCAACGGGTTCGCGGTGGACAACCTCGTAGCGTTCGTGCCGGCGCACTACTCCTACAGCGGCCTGGATTTTTCCACAGGCGAGGACCTGCCGTCGTTCACCGTGCGGGGCGAGGCGGTGCCGTTCGCGTCCTTCAGGCAGTCCGGCATGCTCGCAGGCTTGAAGATGTTCGGCCGGATGATCGCGGCGTACCCGGTGGCCTACCGGCCGACATACGAGGGCGCGGCCGGCTCCGCGGACGAGGATGCCCGGATCGACCTCGGCGGCTTCGACGGCAACGCCGTGTTCTTCGGCGCGGGCGACGACCAGATGTGGCAGTCCGACGTCGCCGCGAAGGCGCTCGCGGAGCAGGCCCCGCGCGCTGAAGCACATGTTTACGAAGGAGCGGGCCACGTCTTCTTCGAGGATTCGGATGCCCAGCAGAATGGCTGGCAGATCATGTTCGGCGGCTCGCAGGAGGCGAACCGGCGCGCCCACGAGGAGTCCTGGCAGGTGCTGAGCGAGCGCTTGGCCGAGTGGCACGGCCAATAATTCCCGGCGTGAAACCGCCAGGTTTTACGCCGAGCGCTTGTCGTCCTTGCCGCCCATGGCGCGGGCGATAAGCACTCCCGCTACAGCCAGGGCGGTCACGCCCGCGATCACGCCGGCGCCGATGCCCACCTCGCGCGCGTTGGGCATCTGGAACAGTGGCTCGGGGTTTTTGAAGGTGCGAGCCTGCCAGCCGTTGGCCAGCGCGTGCTTCTTCAGCGCCCGGTCCGGGTTCACGGCCACCGGGTTTCCTACCAGCTGAAGCATGGGGATGTCGGTGGCGGAGTCGGAGTAGGCGTAGCTGTGGTCCAGGTCAAAGTCGTGCTCGGCGGCGAACTGGCGCACCGCCTCGGCCTTCGCGTCGCCTTTGAGGTAGCGGGTGATTTCGCCGGTGAGCTTTCCGTTTTCAACGGCCATCTCCGTGGCGACCACGGTGTCCACACCCAGTTCTTCAGCGATCGGCTCCACCAAAATCGCCGCCGAGGCGGAGATGATGATGACGTGGTGGCCGGCTTGCCTGTGGTCGTCGATAAGCTGGCGCGCCTCGGCGTAAATAGCAGGAGCGACCACTTCGCGCAGTGTGTCGCGGGTGATGCGCTGGATGTCCTCCACATCCCATCCGGCGACCATCTGCGCCAGCGCGTCGCGGGTGGAGTCCATCTTCTCGCTGGACTGTCCCACCAGCATGTACTGGGCTTTGGTGAGGTAGAGCTCCCACGCTTCCTGGCGGGTGATCATCCCGTTGTTCAGGAATTCTTTGCCGAAGGCGAACGCGGACGACGTCGCAATGATCGTCTTGTCCAGGTCGAAGAAGGCCGCCACCGGCTTGTTAGCAGACATACTCCTGCAGTGTAGACCCCAAACCCTACGGATGCGTAGCTAAGGCCTGAGAAACCAATGTGATGTGTGGGGCGACTTATCCACAGCGAAATTGTTGAAACGTCCGCCAGCAGGGCGGGTTATCCACAGAAAAAATTTTGCCCATTGTTTCCGGGTTGTCGCGGTTGCACGCTACCGCCATGACACACACGAACACAGGCCCCATCGTCGTCGCCGTCGGAGACCCGGCGCTGCACTCCGAAGCCATCCACATCGCCGCCGCCACCGGCCGCAAGGTCATCGACGCCGCCGACGACACCCAGCTCGCCCGCCACGCACCCAAGGCGCATGCCTTGCTTATCGACGACCTCCGGGCCCCCTCCTTAAGCACCCAACCACGGGGACCGAACGTGTTCACCGTGGTCGCGGACACCGCCCCGACCGCGGCACGCGAGGACGTCTTCGCCCTGCCCGCCCAGGCCGCGGACGTGCTGCGCAGCATCGGCGCGCTGGCGCTGGCACCGGCGGCCTCGGCCGCGCGCGGGAAGGTCGTCGCCGTGCTCGGCGCGTGCGGCGGGGCGGGCGCGTCGGTGCTTTCCGCGGCGCTGTGTCAGGTGGCGGGGAACGCCACGCTGGTGGACGCCCACCAGCTCTCCGGCGGCCTGGACCTGCTGCTGGGTCTGGAGAGCACGCCCGGCGCGCGCTGGGGCGAGATCGGCTTCGCCGCCGGCGGGGCGGTCTCGCGCGCGGAGCTGCGCGGGGCGCTGCCCGCCACCGACGACGGCACCGCGCTGCTGACGTTTTCGCGCACAAACGTGGCGGACCCGTTCCGGCTGTCGTTGGAGGAGCTCAACGCGGTGGTGCACGCCGCCGGCACGGAGGGGCTGACGGTGGTGGATGGCCCGCTTGCGCTGCTGCCGGACCGCTGCGACCTCGCGGTGGTGCTGCTGCGTCCGGAGCTGCGCGCCGCCGCTGCCGCCGCCCGTGTCGTCGCCGAGTGCAACGCCGCCGGGGTGGCCAACGCGTTGGTGCTGCGCCAGAGTTCGTGGGCGTCGCTGGAGGCTGCGCAGGTGGAAGACACGGCGAAAGCGCCCGTGGTTGCGCAGGTGCAGCAGGTCCGGGGGTTGACCAAGCAGCTGGATCACGCCGGCTTGCCGGCGAAGCTGCCGCGCACGCTCAACCGCGCCGCCGAGGCCGTGCTGGGGGAGGTGGCCTAAATGGACGACGTACTCGCCCGCGTGAAGCGCCGCCTGGCCGACGAGCCGGCTCAGCCCGACCCGGCGCGCATCGCCGCGATCATCCGCGAGGAAGCGGTGGTGATCAGCGACATCGGGGTGTTAGACATCATGCGCAAGCTTCGCGACGACACCACGGGTGCCGGCCCCTTAGAAGCCATCCTGGCGGACCCGGCCGTGACCGACATCTGCGTCAACGCCCCGGACGAGGTGTACGTGGACACCGGCCAGGGGTTGGCGCGCTCGGAGCTGACGTTCGACTCGGAAGCCTCCGTGCGGCGCCTCGCCACCCGCCTGGCCGTCAGCTGCGGGCGCAGGTTGGACGACGCGCAGCCGTTCTGCGACGGGCACGTCACCCGCGACGACGGGACCCTGCTGCGCTTCCACGCCGTGCTCGCCCCGACCGCCCAGGCGGGCACCTGCATCTCCCTGCGCGTGCTGCGCACCGCCTCGGCCACGCTCGACGATCTGGTGGCGCGCGGCGCGCTCGACGATGAGAGGGCGGCGCTGGTGCGGGAGATCGTCGCCAAGCGAAAGGCGTTCGTGGTTGTCGGCGGCACCGGCTCCGGCAAGACCACGCTGCTGTCCGCGCTGCTCGCGGAGGTGGACCCCGCCGAGCGCATCGTGGCCATCGAAGACACCCTTGAGCTGACCCCGGACCACCCGCACGTGGTGAACCTGACCAGCCGCGGCGCCAACGCCGAAGGCGCCGGCGCGATCACGATTGCGGACCTGGTGCGCCAATCGCTGCGCATGCGCCCGGACCGCATCGTCATCGGCGAGATCCGCGGCGGGGAAGTAGTCGACCTGCTCGCCGCGTTAAACACCGGCCACGACGGCGGCGCCGGCACCCTGCACGCCAACTCCATCGAGGAAGTGCCCGCCCGCTTCGAGGCGCTCGCCGCACTCGGCGGGATGGACCGCGCCGGGCTGCACGCCCAGCTCGCCGCCGCCATCGACGTGGTGCTGGTGGTCAAACGCCGCACCGACGGCACCCGCTACCTGCAGCAGATCGGTGTGCTTGAGGGCGAGCCGGTGTGCGCGAAGGTGGTCTGGGACGCCGAGCGCGGCGCCCTCGATGGCTACGAGGAGCTGGCCCGATGATCGCTGTGATGCTGCTCGCCTGCGCCGTCGCCGTGGCCGCGCCGTCGCCCGCGTACCGGGTGGTCGAGCGCACCCTAAGCCCCGCGCCCCGCCTCATTCCGGCGACCGTGGTGCTCGCAGGCGTCGGCGCGGTCGTGTTCGGCCGCGTCAGCCTGGTGGTCGCCGCGGCCATGGCCGCGGCGACCTTGGTACACGTGGTGCGCGCCCGCCGCGACGACAGGGCCGCCCGGCGGCGCAGCACGGCGGCCGCGACGTACCTCGGGGCAGTGTCCACCAACCTGCAGGCAGGTGCCGCCATGCCCGACGCGCTGGCGCGTGCCGCCGAGCAGGCGCCAGCCCCACTGCAACCGGAAGCAGCCCGCCTGACGCAGCTCGCCCGCTCCGGCGCGCCGCTGGAGACCCACGTGCCGGAGCTTGAACGCCTAGGTACGTTGTGGGCCCTGTCGGCCTCGCGCGGTGTGCCGCTGGCGAAGCTGGTCGCCGCACTCCGCGACGACATCGACCACGCCAACCGCCACCGCGACGCCACCCGCGCCGCCCTGGCCGGACCGCAAACCACCGCAGTCGTCCTCGCGCTGCTGCCTGTTGCCGGGGTGCTCATGGGCACCGCGATGGGCGCGAACCCGCTGGCGTTTCTCACTGGCGGCGGACTCGGCGGGGTGCTGCTGGTGGTGGGCACCGCGCTGGTCTGTGCAGGCGTGGTGGTCTCGCGCCGCATCATCGAGGGAGCCAGCGCATGATCGGCCTCGTTCCCGCACTGCTTGTCGCCGCGGCACTGTGCGTGGCGCCTGCCGGCCCCGGCGGACGCGTCACCTCGGCCACGCCGAAAGCGCCCCGCGACGGCCCCGCAGAGGCCGAGCCGGAGCGCTGCGCCAGCGACATCGAACTGTTCGCGGCATGCGTCTCAGCAGGCCTGCCCGCCGCCACCGCGGCGGCTGCGGTCGCCGACACCCACGGGACACGCAGCCCGTGGCACACCGTGGCCTCGCTGACGGCGCTGGGGGTCGAACCCCAGCGCGCCTGGGCCGAGATCCGCCACCTGCCAGGCGGCGAGGATCTCGCCGGGCTTGTTGCCCTATCCACCACCTCCGGAACCTCGCTGGCCGCAGGCTGCGGGCGCATCGCCGCCCAGCTGCGCGCGGGCGCGGGGGACCGGGCCAAAGCCAAAGCGGAACGCGCGGGCGTGCTCATCGCCATCCCGCTGACCGCGTTTTTCCTGCCGGCGTTTTTCGTCCTCGGGCTCGCGCCCGCGGTGATCAGCCTCGGCACCTCACTGATCAACTAGAAGGAGTTTTCCCATGCGTCACCTCAATTCCGCACTCACTACTACCTACCTGTACGCTGCCTCCAGGGCCCAGAAAATGCGCTCTGACCAGGGGATGTCCACCATCGAATACGCCTTTGGCAGCCTCGCGGCCGCGGCCCTTGCCGGGGTGCTCTACCTCGTGGTCAACGGCGACGCCGTCACCAACGCCATCGAAAGCGTCATCACCGACGCGCTGAGCAACACGCCGGGCTAATGAGCACCATCGAAACCGCGCTGTCGCTGTCGGCTCTCGTGGTGGTCACAGCCGCGATCGTGGGCGGGATCGCCACCGTCGCCGCCTACATCACGGCCGTGGACATCGCCGGGGCCGCCGCCCGCGCCCACGCGCTGGGCGTGGACTACGCGGCGCCCCGCGGCGACGTCGCCGTCACCGAACACGCGGGCCTGGCCACCGCGGCCGCCTCCGTCCCGGCGCCGATCGGCACCATGCGCGCCACGGCTGTGTTCCCGGTGGAGTTCTGATGCGTCTGCTTACCGACGAAGGCTCCGCCACCATCACCGCCACCGGCATCATCACGTCTGTAGTTTCGCTCGCGCTGGCGGTGGTGGCGCTCGGGGTGCACGTGGCCGACACGCACCGGGCCCGCGTCGCCGCGGACCTGGCCGCCGTGGCCGGCGCGACCGCGATGTACCGCGGCGCCGACGCCTGCGCCACGGCCCACCGCACCGCGGAGCTCAACGGCGCGCACGTGGTCTCCTGCGAGATCACAGCGGGCGACGTCGTGGTGGAAGCCACCCGCCGCCGGGCGGAGGCCGCTGCCCGCGCTGGGCCCTAAGCGCTAGCCCTTACTCGGTGCTTCACCAGCCGTCATGGTCACCAGCGCGCCGAGCAGCTTCAGCGCTGCGCGCTTGTCCAGCGGCTGGTTGCCGTTGCCGCACTTCGGCGACTGCACGCACGACGGGCAGCCGTCCTCGCAGCCGCAGGAGCGCACGGTCTCCCAGGTCGCCTCGATCCACTCGTGGAAGCGGGCGAAGCCCTCGTCGGCAAAGCCCGCGCCGCCGGGGTGGCCGTCGTAGACGAACACCGTGGGCAGCATTGTGTCCTGGTGCAGCGCGGTGGACACGCCGCCGATGTCCCAGCGGTCGCAGGTGGCCAAAAGCGGCAGCAGCCCGATCGCGGCGTGTTCCGCGGCGTGCAGGGCGCCGGGGATCTCGCCGGCGGTAATGCCCAGCTCGTCCAGCACCATCGGATCGATCGTGTACGCCACCGCGCGGGTGACAAGGCGCTGCTCCGGCAGGTCGAGGGGGATGTGTTCGCTGACGGTGCCGTCGGCAAGCCGCACCACATAACCGGTGACCCGGTCGATGACCTCCACGTCCACGCTGGCCACCCACAGCCCCGGCGAGGGGTTGACCAGCTGGTGGGCCTCGCCCAGGATCGTGATGTCCGTCGTCGAGCGCGCCTGCGTCGAGTAATCGGGTCGCTCCGGCGCCACAAGTGCCACGTAATCGTCCAGGTCCAGCGCCTGGACCACGAAGTACTCGCCCTGGTGGATGTAGACCGCCCCGTCGTGCACCTGGCTCATCGCGCGCGCCGCGTCCACGGTGCCCAACAGCCGCCCGTCGGTGACGTCCACGATCATCACCTGCTCGCCCACACCGCCGCGCAGCGACACCGAGGCGTGCGCCGACTCCGGCGTGATCTCGCCGTCCAACTGCGGCACCGCGAACCACCCCGCCGGCCGGCGGCGCAACAGGCCCGCGGCGGTCAGGTCGTCCACCACGTCGCGCGCGCCGAAGGCGTCGACATCGGCCTCGCTCAACGGCCGTTCCACCGCGGCGCAGTACACATGCCCGCGCAAAATGAACCGGTTGGTCGGGTCGAACACCGAACTCTCCACCGGTGTGCCCAGCAGCGCTGCAGGGTGGTGGACCAGGTAGGTGTCCATCGGCTCGTCGCGCGCCACCAGCACCGCCACCGAGCTCTGTCCGCGCCTACCTGCTCGCCCCGCCTGCTGGCGAAACGACGCCACCGTGCCCGGAAACCCCGCCATCACCACCGCGTCCAGCCCGCCGACGTCGATGCCCAGCTCCAGCGCGTTCGTGGACGCCACCCCCAGCAGCTCACCGTTGTCCAGGCGGCGCTCCAGCTCGCGGCGGTCCTCCGCCAAATACCCCGCACGGTACGGCGCGACGCGCTCGGCCATATCGGCGCGGCCCGCCGCCGACAGGTACTCCTGGGTGCGCATCGCCACCGTCTCCGCGGCGCGCCGGGACCGCACGAACGTCAACGTCCGCGCGCCCTGCAGCAACAGCTCCGCCGACACGCTCGCCGCCTCCGCGGTGGCGGGGTAGCGCACCGGCGCGCCGCCTTCGCCCTCGGCGCCCTCGATGAAGCCGGGTTCCCACAGCACGATGGTGCGCTCGCCGGAAGGGGCGGCGTCCTCGGTCACGGCCGCCGCCTCGCGCCCGCTCAAACGGCGCGCCTGGCCCGCCGGGTCCGCCGCGGTAGCCGAGGCATAAATCAGCGTCGGGGACGACCCGTAGGCGGCGGCGATGCGCAGCAGCCGCCGCAGCACCAGCGCCACGTTCGCGCCGAACACGCCACGGTAGGTGTGGCACTCGTCCACCACCACGTACTGCAAATGCCGCAGCAGACGCGCCCACCGCGCGTGCGAGCCCAACACAGAGGCGTGCAGCATGTCCGGGTTGGTGAACACGTAGCGCGTGTGTTCCCGAATGCCCGCGCGCGATTCCGTCGGCGTGTCCCCGTCGTACGGCGCCGGGTGGATGCCCTCCAGGCCCGCGTTCTGCACCATCCGCAGCGTGGCCTGCAGCTGGTCCGAGCCCAGCGCCTTCGTCGGCGTCAGATACACCGCGCACGCCGTCGGATCCTGCGCCAGCGCGGTCAGCACCGGAAGCTGGTAGCCCAACGACTTGCCGGAGGAGGTCCCCGTCGCCACCACCACGTCCTCTCCGCGCCACGCATGCTCTGCGCACAGGGCTTGGTGGAGGTAGGGGGAAGCGAAGCCTTCGTCGACAAGCAATTGCTTCAACCGCGGCTCCACCCACCCAGGCCACTCGCTGAAGCGGGCCTGACGTGCGGGGACGTGCTCGACATGCGTAATCGTCGCCGCCGGGTGGCGGCGCTTCAGCGCGCCGAGCAGCTCGGTACCGAACGGGGAAACCATAATCACAGGGAAGTATGCCAGTTCCCAGTGCTAAGGCTCGCACTTCATGGCACACTGGGTGACGGTCACAGGTTTTGTGCGCGCCCGAAGCGGTGCTCGCGAGGATTGTGCACGCGGGCACCAGGACCCGTTAGGCCCTGGTGGACGACATCTCTACGCAACTTTTTTGAAAGGTTTCACCATGGCAACCGGTACCGTGAAATGGTTCAACGCCGAAAAGGGCTTCGGCTTCATCGCCCCGGACGACGGCTCCTCCGACGTCTTCGTCCACTACTCCGAAATCCAGGGCTCCGGCTTCCGCACCCTGGAAGAAAACCAGCAGGTCGAGTTCGAGGTCGGCGAGGGCGCCAAGGGCCCGCAGGCACAGCAGGTGCGCGCGCTCTAAGCACACCTTGCTTATCGACGGGGCTTCCGCTCGGAGCCCCGTTTTTTATACGTTGCTCACGCCTTGGCGCACATCACGCCACTCGGCGAACTTGTTCTGGCCCTTCTGGATCAGGTAGCCGACAGTCGAGCCGAACACCACGCCCAGAAGCATCGCCAGCAGCGGGTAGTCCTGCAGGATGCGCCCGCCCAGGTAGCCGACGCCGACGCTCAAGAACGCCCACAGGATCACGCCGATGGTGTCGAAGAAGACGAACTTGAACCAGTTGTAGCGCACCGACCCCAGCACAATCGTGGCCACCCAGCGCGCCCAGGGGATGAAGCGGGCGACGATAATGGTCGCGCCCGCGCCGCGGTTCATGTTCCGGCGCACCCAGCGGATCGCCTGGCCCGCCTTCGACTCCGGGTCCAGGGCCTCCACCCGGTGAATGAGCTTGCCGCCGAGCACGAAGCAGATGTTGTCGCCGATGATCCCGCCGATGATCGCAGCAATGATCACGCCCCACACACTCGGCACCCCGCGGGAGGCGGAAAAGGCGCCGGCCAAGTTCAGCACCGACTCCGAAGGCACCACGGGTGCCAGCGCATCCGCGACAATAAGCACCGTCACCAGCGGGTAAAACACCGGCATCGCCATCAGCGTGTGCAGGAAATCGATGAGGGAATCGACCACGAAGACGTATCCTTTCCGGCCCCGACGTACACGGCACCGGGGCACCCGAGCAGTGTAGTCCTATTACCCGGGTGCACAATCGTGTGCTAGTTGTCTGTTAGGCAATAACTCTGTGCGAAGCGAGGTGTCAGTCAACGTGGCTGAAGGCGGCAAGACTCTGGTGATCGTGGAGTCCGCGACGAAGGCGAAGAAGATCCAGAAGTACCTGGGCGACGACTTTATTGTGGAAGCCTCCGTCGGCCACATCCGCGACCTGCCCGGCCGCGCCGCCGACATCCCCGCCAAGTACAAGAAGGAACCGTGGGCCAAACTCGGCGTCAACCCCGAGGACGGCTTCACGCCCATCTACGTCGTCGACGCCGACAAGAAAAAGAAGGTCACTGACCTCAAATCCAAGCTCAAGCAAGCCGACAAACTTCTGCTCGCAACAGACCCGGACCGCGAAGGCGAAGCCATCGCCTGGCACCTTCTGGAAACGCTCAAGCCGAAGGTGCCGGTGGAGCGCATGGTGTTCAACGAGATCACCGAATCCGCCATCCGCGAAGCCGCCGAAAACACCCGCGAGCTGGACATGGCGCTCGTCGACGCCCAGGAAACCCGCCGCATCCTCGACCGCCTCTACGGCTACGAAGTCTCGCCGGTGCTGTGGAAAAAGGTCATGCCGCGCCTGTCTGCCGGCCGCGTCCAGTCCGTGGCCACCCGCGTGATTGTCGAGCGCGAGCGCGAGCGCATGGCGTTCATCTCCGCGGAGTACTGGGACCTGGTCGCGTCTCTCGTCCCTCGAGACGCAGCCAAGGAGAACCAGACGGACTTCGACGCGAAGCTCGTCGCGCTCGACGGCAAGCGCATCGCCCAGGGCCGCGACTTCGATGACCGGGGGCGGCTGAAGGGCGAGGCGGTGGTCGTCGATAAGCAAAAGGCGCACTCGCTTGCCGACGCACTGGGCACCGCACCCATGCACGTCACCGCGGTGGAGGAGAAGCCGTACTCGCGCAAACCGTACGCGCCGTTCATGACCTCCACGCTGCAGCAGGAAGCCGGGCGCAAGCTGCACTTCACCTCCGCACGCACCATGCGGATTGCGCAACGGTTGTACGAAAACGGCCACATCACCTACATGCGTACAGACTCCACCTCGCTGTCCAAGCAGGGCCTGGACGCCGCACGCACCGCCGCCCGCGAGCTCTACGGCGCCAATTACGTCACCGACGCGCCGCGCACCTACGACCGCAAGGTGAAAAACTCGCAGGAAGCCCACGAAGCCATCCGCCCCGCGGGCGAACGCTTCGCCACCCCCGGTCAGCTGGCCGGGTCCTTGGACGCCGAGGAGTTCAAACTCTACGAACTCATCTGGGCGCGCACCATCGCCTCCCAGATGCAAGACGCCCGCGGCACCTCGATGAAGGTCACCATGCAGGGCGACGCCGCCGGCGAGGCGTGCGAGTTCGCCGCCACGGGCCGCACCGTCACCTTCCCCGGCTGGCTGCGCGCCTACTCCGACCGCCAAGCCAACGAAACCCGCCTGCCGCAGCTGGCCAAGGGCGACGAGCTGGCCACCAATAAGGTCACAGCAGACGGCCACTCCACCAACCCGCCGGCGCGCTACACCGAAGCCTCGCTGGTGAAGAAGATGGAAGAGCTCGGCATCGGCCGCCCGTCCACCTACGCGTCGATCATCAAAACCATCCAGGACCGCGGCTACGTCTTCGTCCGCGGCAACGCCCTGGTGCCGTCCTGGGTCGCGTTCTCCGTGGTGGGCTTGCTGGAAAACAACTTCGACGCGCTCGTGGACTACGACTTCACCTCGTCGATGGAAGACGAGCTCGACGAAATCGCCCACGGCAACCAGGACCGCACCAAGTGGCTGTCCGGCTTCTACTTCGGCGACGCCGACGCGCGCGAATCCATGGCGCAGGCACTCGCACGCCGCGGCGGGCTGAAGCACATGATCGAGAACAACCTCGAATCCATCGACGCGCGCGCCGCGAACTCGCTGACACTTTTCGACGATGCCGAAGGCCGCCCCGTCGTCGTCCGCGTCGGACGCTACGGCCCCTACATCGAGCGCGTCATCGGCGAGAAGGACGGCGAGCCCGAGTACCAGCGCGCCAACCTGCCGGAATCCGCCACCCCGGACGAAATCACCCTGGAGATGGCGGAGAAGCTCTTCGCTACCCCGCAGTCCGGCCGCGAACTCGGCGTCAACCCCGCCAACGGCCGCACCGTGGTGGCGAAGGAGGGGCGTTTCGGCCCGTACGTCACCGAGCTTGTGCGTGACGACGAGCGCGCCACCGCCGAAGCCCGCGCCGAAGACATCATCGCCGCGGAGCGCGCCGAGGAGGACGCCCAGCGCGCCGAGGAAGGCAAGCGCGCGAAGAACTGGGAGACCAAGACGGCGGCGGCGCAGAAGGAAAAGCGCATGGCGCAGCTTGTCGACGAGCAGCTCAAGCCCGCCACCGCGTCCCTGTTTTCCTCGATGGAGCCGTCGAGCGTCACCTTCGAGGAGGCAATGCAGCTGCTGTCCTTGCCGCGCGAAGTCGGCGAAGACCCGACGGACGGCGAGATGATCACCGCGCAGAACGGCCGCTACGGCCCGTACCTGAAGAAGGGCTCCGACTCGCGCTCGCTGGCCTCGGAAGAGCAGATCTTCTCCATCACGCTGGAAGAGGCTCGCCGCATCTACGCCGAGCCGAAGCGCCGCGGCTGCGCCGCCGCGAAGCCGCCGCTGAAGATGCTCGGCGACAACGACGTCTCCGGCAAGCCCATGACCATCAAGGACGGCCGCTTCGGCCCGTACGTCACCGACGGCGAAACCAACGCGTCCCTGCAGCGCGGCGACACCCCGGAAACCATGACGGACCAGCGCGCCAACGAGCTGCTCTCCGCCCGCCGCGCCCGTGAAGCCGAGGGCGGCGGCAAGAAGGCCACCAAGAAAAAGGCCTCGAAGAAAACCACGAAGAAGAAGGCAACCAAGAAGGCCACGAAGCCGAAGCAAACCACGAAGAGGGTAGTCAAGGCCCGCAAGCGCTAAAACTGTGCAACGTATACCGCGGTGGCGTGCTTGCGCCACCGCGTTTAGCGTAGCTGTGGACAACCGTGTTGCGACTTCAACAACTGGCGGGGGTTATCCACAGATTTTGATTTGGGTCTTGTTCGGGTTGTGTGGCCGCCATAGCTTGCAGGCCATGAACTTCACCGACTTTGTTTCCGCAGGCGTAGCCGTCCTCGCCGACTTCGACCGCGACACCGCCATGGCCGTCGGCCTGTCCACCGGGCGGGTCCGCGATTTGGCGCGGGTGCACCACACCTACTTTGGCCCGACCAAGTTCACCCGCAAACAACGCGACGCGCTCCAAGCAGCGCACGGTGTGCCCGTCGACCAGCTCGTGCACATCGAGAAGAAGCTGCTCGCCGTCGAA
>NZ_KV835955.1:0-309 GCF_001838175.1 Corynebacterium sp. HMSC034A01
GTAGTTGAGTCGAAAGGTTACTGGCGGGAGAGTGTCCGATTCTTTGTGTGCGGGGACTTGGTTTACAAGTAGTCCGCGAACCGGTCAGGGTACGCCACGGCTAGTTGGTTAATGGCTTGTTTCCACCCGGTGGCTTTCGCTCCTTCAATATAGCCGTTGCATTCGATGTCGTGCTTTGCTTTCTTCGCTCGCTGGGCAGCGCGCTTGTCTTCGATGTTGCAGATCATCAACCACAGTGTTTTCAACGCCGCAGTATCGTTCGGGAATTGCCCGCGGTTACGGGTAGCTTTACGCAGTTCAGCATTCAGC
>NZ_KV835955.1:409-2663 GCF_001838175.1 Corynebacterium sp. HMSC034A01
GGTAGCTTTACGCAGTTCAGCATTCAGCGATTCGATCGAATTCGTGGTGTAGAGCACCCGCCTCGCTGCTGGCGGGAACTGCAGAAACGGCACGAACCTGTCCCAGGCATCGCGCCAGACTTTGACCGATTGCGGGTATTTACGGCCCAGTTCACTGGCCTCGAAGGCATCAAGGCTGGCGCGGGCGGTGTCTTCGTTGGCGGCTGTATAGACCTCACGTAGCGCACGGGAGACACCTTTGCGGTCCTGATACGACACCCACCTGTTGGCCGCCCGGATCAGGTGCACGATGCAGGTCTGCACCATGGAATTCGGCCAGGTTGCTTCTACTGCTTCCGGCAGGCCTTTGAGCCCGTCGCAGCAGACGATGAACACGTCTTGGACGCCACGGTTGGCAAGGTCAGCGCAGACTGATGCCCAGAATGCGGCGCCTTCATTGTCAGCGATCCACAATCCCAGGATGTGTTTGATGCCGTCCATATCCACACCGACGGCCATGTAGCAGGCCTTATTCACCACCCGGTGGGCACCTGCGGATTTTTACTCGTAGCGCGTCGAGGAAGATCACTGGGTAGAACTCGTCGAGCTGGCGGTTTTGCCAGGTCATGACCTCATCTAACACCGCGTCGGTGATCGTGCTGATCGTATCCGGGCTCATATCCACCCCCAGGGCGGTGGCGAGATGGTGCTGGATATCACGCACGTTCATCCCGCCGGCGTACAGCGAGATAATCATGTCGTCGAGCTCTGTGAGCCGACGGGAGCCTTTGGGCACCATTGTTGGAGCAAACGTGCCGGCACGATCCCTCGGCATGGTCACTTCCAACGCGCCGTAGCCAGAATCAACGGTTGTGGTGTACGACCCGTTGCGGTGATTGTTCGCCTGTGCGGTTTCCACCCGGGCCTTCGCCTTACGATCGGCATGGCCGTAGCCCAAATGCGCATCCATCTCTGCCTTAAGACCGGCGTTGATCGATGCCTGCAGCAGGCCTTTGACCAGCTCGCTGGCATCATCAGCGGAAGCCGACAGCTCGCTGATCAAGCTGGCCAGCTCAGGATTTTCCATCAGCTTCTCGCTGATCTCGTTGACCCTCGCCGGATCATGGTTTTTCTTCGGTGACACCGTAGTCATTATCGGTGAAACTCCTTCTAGATCAGAGCCTCACACACAAACTTCCTGACACCCTCACTGGCGGTGGCCGCCCCTGTATTTCCCAGGGCCCACCATCAGCAAGCGCTACACCACACTAAGGGACGTAACCGTCCATGCGCAGCGCGTCATCCGCCGCTACACCACCTCACGGCCACGAACCGACGCCGGCAAAGCCATCTACGCACTCGCGTTGAAGCTGACCCGTATCACCACACTCGACCAAGCACGGGAGTGGACGCTGCGTCTGCACGACTTCGGGCAGGTATTCAAAACATTCCTCAACGAAAAAACGCCCGTGCCAAAAGAACGCCGCACACTCAATAACCAGTGGGAATGGACCCATCTACGAGTGCGCAAAGCCTACAACTCACTGCTGTATCTATCGCGCAACAACTGGCTGTTTACCTACCTGCAGCCACCACCGAATGCGCTTGAGCCAAAACGCTGGGCGTCAACGACAAACAGTCTGGAAGGCGGCATCAACGCCGGACTCAAACGCATCGCCGACGGGCATCGCGGCAGGTCCGGGGAACGCCAACGGAAAATGCTCGAGTGGCACCTCCACACCAAAAAAGCAACTGCCTGACGATCCGTTAGACATCGCCAGGCAGTGCAATTTTGGTCAAGATCAACTCGCCAAAGTCAACGATCTTGCCGAAGAAGACCACAACAAAGCCGACCAGGAAACAGGCCGACCAGCCTTCTACGACAACGCTATCCCAACCGAGTACGAACACTCGATAGGAATCAGAAAAGGCCTCATGAAGTAACAAACAGTGTGTCCGCCCCGCGACACGCCGAGCGGACACACTTTTTGCTACTTAACCCGCGATTTGCGTCTTTGCTTAACGACGAAGCGCCGCCCCACCCCTTCCGGAGCCAGGCGGCGCTACATGCGATCTTTTCGCGCGCTACTTCTTGCCGAAGCTTGCGATCGGGCCGAGGACTCGGTCGATCGGGAATGCCAGCAGCAGCGACAGAACACTGAGCACTGCGACTACGCCCGCGATGATGACGCTAATCGGCGCGTTGCTCGAGCCCTTGGAGTCATCCTGGCCCTCGACCGGCCCCTCCGGCTTGGTTTCCGGCTTGGTTTCCGGC
>NZ_KV835956.1:0-854 GCF_001838175.1 Corynebacterium sp. HMSC034A01
CCTGTTTCGTGGTCGGCTTGGTTCTCGTTTCGGGTCAGGGTGGATACTTTGGCGAGTTGGCCCTGGCCCCAGTTGGACTGCCTGGCGATTCGTACTGGATCGTCAGGCAGCTCCGTTTTTAAGTAGAGCCACCAATCCAGCATGCGGCGTTGTCGTTCACCGGATCTGCCGCGGTGGGTTCTGGCGAGCAGTTTGAGCTGGGCGTTGATGCCGCCTTCTAAGCTGTTGGTGGTGGATTTGATCCGCTCTGGTTGAAGGACTGCTGCTGGCGGGTTGAGGTAGACAAACAGCATCTCGGACCGCCAAAGATGGTTGAGGCTGTTGTAGGCCTTGCGCACGTTGTGGTGTGTCCACACGCGGGTCCATGCACCGGTTTTGGGGTCTTTGACCAGGGTCTTCTCGTCCATCCACGACCGGTAGATGGTGGAGAATTCGTGCAGCTGCGCACCCCATTGCGCTGCCTCGTCCAGCGTGGTGATCCGGGTCAGCTTCAGCGTGAGTTTGTAGATGGTGCGCCCGGCATCCGTGCGCGGGTTGCTGGTGGTGTAGCGGCGCACCACGCGTTGGGCGTGGACGAGGCAGCGTTGGATTTTCGTGTTCGGCCAGCACTTTTTGATCGCGCTGTAGGCGCCTTGGCCGCCGTCGATGACGGCGATGAGTGGGGCTTCGATGCGTTCAAGCAGGAGTTGGTAGTCGCGGGTGGTTTCGTGTTTGCACCAGTGTCAGGCGATCACGTGGTCGATTGTCGCCGCGACGATCAAACAGCCGCCGGCGGTGTAGGTGCCGTCGAGGAAGATCTGGTCGTAAACCCGTTTGTCGTGGCCTGCGGTGGGGTCAGGCACATCAACGGAGGG
>NZ_KV835957.1:0-2267 GCF_001838175.1 Corynebacterium sp. HMSC034A01
GAAAACAACGCTCACCGAGGAGGGCGCCAAAAAGATCATGATCGGCTTCTACGAGCCGATTCAATACGACGACGCCTTGTTTGATCTCAGCGTCACCTTCGCTGGCGCCGCCGCTGGTGTTCCGACGCTGCCTGCACCACAGCCGACACCGACGTCAACGCCGTCCCCTGCGCCGTCCGAGTCAATGGCGAGCTCGTCGCAGGAACTCAGCTCAACGGACAAAGGATCACCAGCCGAGCGGATCACCACCAGTGTCACCCTCGTCATCGCTGGACTTGGATTGCTCGGCGTGCTTTCTGGCTTCGGCAAGTTCGCCTTCGACCGTTTTCTGAGGCCCATGCTGGCCAAATAGTGGTCATCGCCTCAACGGGAACCTCCTTGCCCTTGAAGTTGGTTAGCAATACCATACTTAGGTGAGGTTTACCTTGTTCTCTAAGGAGGATTCATGAGAACACGCCCGTTGCTCGTACCACTCACCGCTCTTGCCCTGCTGGGTAGCGCAGTTGTTGCGCCTCAGGCTTCGGCTGCACCGGAGGCGCCTGTGCTTGAGAATGGTCGCTTGGATTGGAATGTGAAGCGCAGCTTTACCAACTACGTGACCGGCCCCGTCGCACAGGGCAAGGTCACTACAGTCAATCCAACCGATCTCAAGAACTTCGGCGGCCACACCGCGTACAACCCGCCAGCCCAAACGTTCCAGGACAACACCTCGCCACTTAAGTATGGGTTCCAGTTGAATGCTGCCAAGTCGCAGCTGGATGCAAAAGGCAAGGGTGTGCTGGCCTTTGATGGTGGGGTCCGCTGGACAGGGCATGAGAAGTTCGCTCCCGAGGGCCAGCAGTATGGACTCGATGTCAAGTTCTCCGATGTGAAGCTCATTCTGGACGGTACGTCAGGAAAGATTTCCCTCGACTACGTCGTGCGTGGCACTAACATCACGGGCGATCAGAGCGCACTTGATCGCAAGGGAGACGACGCGATTTTTGCCACATTCACACTTCCAGAGCCGATCAAGGCTACCGCAGGGGGCAGTTTCTCCACCTCAGCAGGTGACGTTAGTAAGGACAGTGGCATTAAGACAACGCTCACCAAGGAGGGAGCCGAAAACGTCATGATCGGCTTCTACAAGGCGGAGCAGTACGAGGACGCGCTACTCGATCTAGACCTGAAGTTCAAGGAAGCACCTAAGGCGAAACCGTCTCCGGAGAAGCCGGCTCCTTCCTCGTCGTCCGCGAAACCGTCCCCGGAGAAGAGCGTTCCGTCGTCCCCGAGCGTCCCCCCGGCTGAGCAAGGCTCGAAGAAGCCTGAGGGATCCTCTGTCGATTCCAAGACCGACAACACCAAAATCGTCGTGCCGATCATCGCTACTCTCATCAGCCTCGTGGCGATTGGTGGTGCGCTAGCTTTTGTCGGCCAGCAGTGGCTGCCGCAACTCTTGCAGGGTATGCAGCGATAACCTTCGCATCATGAACCGGTCCCGGTACTGTGCTGGGACCGGTTCTTTGCTGTTTACCAAAGCCGAAAAAAGGAGACCATCCCGGGGTAAGTAGCAAAAAGTGTGTCTGAATTTCGGCGTTATTGCTGATCAGGCTGGGTAAATCGGGCGGATATAGGCATCAAGACCTTATATCCGCCCGAATTGCGTTCAATCCTCCGGAATGGCACCCGCATGTGCTAGTCGGGGGTTGGTGTGCTTTCCGGGTGAGTAAAAACAGACCACGGTGCCCGGTATGTGCTGGGCAAATGAAGAAAAACGGAACCACATCCAAAGGCACAACCAGGTGGCGATGCAAGGACCCGAACTGCGGCAGCTCCACGACACGAACCCGCAGCGACCGCACGCTGACCCGCGACTTTAAAGCCTTCGTTGCTTATGCCACCTCCACAGCGACGTTGTCTGAACTCGCCGAGCAACACAAGGTGAGCCGTTGGACACTTGACCGCCGATTCAAACCGTTTTGGCTTATCGACATCCCCAACAACGGTGACCCGCAGCGCGTTTACGATCAGATCTTCATCGACGGCACCTACACCGCCGCCGGATGCTTGCTCGTGGCAGCCAGCCACGACCACGTCATCGCCTGGCACTGGGCCAAACACGAAACCGCCCATGCGTATACGCAGCTACTTCGCAAAATCGCTGAACCGCTCTGTGTCGTCCTCGACGGTGGACAAGGCGCCTTGACTGCGATTAAAGCCTGCTGGCCCAACGCGATGATCCAACGCTGCCTCGTCCATGCGGTCAAGTCCCGTGTAGTGGTGTAGCC
>NZ_KV835957.1:2367-3439 GCF_001838175.1 Corynebacterium sp. HMSC034A01
CAAGTCCCGTGTAGTGGTGTAGCCGTTTGTCCGTTCGGCTCGGTATGAAGTTGGGGGGTTGTGTTAGGCGGTTAGCTGGTGGTGGTCGCCATGATCATCTCCTGTGTGGGGGTTGGGTTGGTGCATGAGGTGTTTGCTGTGCTCGAGTGCGGATAGTGACATGTAGCGTTTTTGTTGGATCCAATCGTCGTGTTGCTCGGCAAGGACGGCGCCAACAAGCCGGCGGATCTCCCGGTTTAACCGCTCGGTGGGGTTGTTTGACCACACCTTCGTCCAGACTGGTTTCGGCGCTGCGGTAAACGCCAGCACCTCATCGAGTGATTCCTCCAGATACGCCGCAACCTGGGGGAACTTCGGCTCCAACAAGTCAACAACTTCACGGGCTTGCGCCCAGGTTGATTCCTCATCCGGTTGTTGGAAGATCGTCTGGAACATCGCAGAGACCATCGGCCACTGCATTTTGGGGACTTTCTCGTAGAGGTTTTTGGCAAAGTGGGTGCGGCACCGCTGCCAGGAGGCATCGGGCAGCACTTCGGAAATGGCATGCTGGATGCCTTCGTGGGCATCACTGGTGACAAGGAAGACACCACGAAGTCCGCGGGCTTTGAGGTCTTGGAAGAAGCCTTTCCACGATGCGTTGGATTCCGCAGTGGCGACGTGCATGCCGAGCATTTCCCGGTAGCCATCGGCGTTGACACCGGTGGCAAGCAGCACTGAGCATTTGACCACCCGGCCGCCTTCGCGCACTTTGATCGTCAGTGCGTCGCAGGACAGGTAGGCGTACCCGCCGGGGTCGAGTGGGCGGTTTCTGAAGTCTGCGACCATCTCGTCGAGTTCTTCCGACATCCGCGAGACTTGCGATTTTGACAGGTTGGAAATGCCAAGGGTGGCCACCAGATCGTTCATCCTGCGGGTGGAAACCCCTTTGAGATAGCAGGTGGCGATCACAGTCGATAAGGCTCGTTCTGCTCGTGAGCGTCGCTCTAACAGCCATTCTGGGAAGAATGCACCGTGGCGCAGCTTCGGCACTGCGACATCGATGGTGCCGACACGGGTGTCGAGGTCGCGGTGG